>QIIJ01000353.1 GCA_003232595.1 Aurantimonadaceae bacterium
TCGTCACAGGCCATGCGATAGGTTTTTCCATTAATAATGACGGCAACTTGTGGCATGTTTGTCTCCCTGTTGTTCTGTCGGTCTTACGTCAACCCGGTTTGGCATCAATGACGGCGCGAATCGATTCCATGGCATCGACCAGCCGGCGGGAGACTTCTTTATTGATACTCTCCAGCCGGGCGCTGCGGGCTTCAGATTTATCAAGTTTTTCTGCAAGTTGACCTCTGTCGGCATTGACCTGCTGAACTTCTGTTTCTGCATCCTGAATTGCGCGATTGCCATCAAGATAGCCATCTATCGATGTTTCCAGCGCTGCAAGTGCACCACTAAATCGTGAAAGGGCTTCTTTGGCGCTTGATTCTTTTTTATTTTCAACCGGCATAGTCAGTCCGCCTCGTTTGGAAAAGGTATTGCCCCACCCCCATGGAGACCTGTTTGGTTAAAAGTTCTCTAACTTCCATTTTGAAGATTGTGGAAATACAAGTGAGTCAAAGCATTTACACGGATAAGATTATGCGATGGACGAAATGGCGGTCAATATCAGGTGTGGATTGCCCACTGTTATTATCAGATTTTATTGTTTGTACAGGATGCAGCGTCAGGTTGAAGGATTTTAATTGCCTCATATTGGCAGTACCGTCGTCGATTGATTTGTAACATTGACTCAGGTGCCGCAAGTGCTATGTGTCCCGGGCTTGTTTCAAGATGAACCTGACCAAAGGTCAATAAAACCGGCTGATTGACCGCATTTTCCCGGTTCCAACTGGCGAATATTAACAGATATCGAAACGCGAGATTCCATGACTGACCTTGATAAACATCAACTCATGGCAAATGCTATTCGGTTTTTGTCGATAGATGCAGTTCAAAAAGCCAATTCCGGCCATCCCGGCCTGCCCATGGGGGCAGCTGATATTGCCACCGTTCTTTTCACCCGTTTTATGAAATTTGACCCGACCCGTCCCGACTGGCCGGACCGTGATCGATTCGTTTTGTCCGCCGGGCATGGTTCCATGTTGTTATACGCTTCGCTCTATCTGTTGGGTTATCCCGATATCGATATTGATGAGATCAAAAATTTCCGGCAACTGGGCGCAAAAACCGCCGGCCATCCTGAATATGGTCATGCGGCGGGAATTGAAACCACCACCGGACCACTGGGACAGGGGATTGCCAATGCCGTCGGCATGGCGATGGCCGAGCGCAAACTTAACACCGAATATGGTAATGATATCGTCAATCACCGTACCTGGTGTCTGGCCGGGGACGGCTGTTTGATGGAAGGCATTTCCCAGGAGGCTATTTCACTTGCCGGCCATTTGAAACTGAACAAGCTGACCCTGTTCTGGGACAATAACAATATATCTATCGACGGACCAATTTCACTCTCGGATTCAACCGATCAGATTGCCCGGTTTGAAGCCTCAGGCTGGAATACGATGTCAGTTGATGGCCACAATCCGGAGGCTATTGCCGCTGCGATTGAAAAGGCCGAACAGAGCGAAGCGCCAACGCTGATTGCCTGCAAGACCCTGATTGGTTTTGGCTCGCCCAACAAGGCTGGAACCAGCAGTGCTCACGGCGCGCCTCTGGGAAATACTGAAATCGCGCTTACCCGCAAGGCATTGAACTGGGATGCAGAGCCGTTTGAAATACCATCAAAAATACTGGATTTCTGGCGGCTGGCGGGCTTGCGTTCAAAAGCGGAGCGCAAAAAATGGGACGCCCGACTTGGTGAGCTGGATACCGACACCAAATATGAGTTTGAACGTCGAATACGCGGTGATCTGCCAAAACGTTTTGACAAGGCCATCCATGCCTACAAAAAAACACTGGTGGTGGAAATGCCAACGCTTGCGACCAGAAAGGCCTCCCAGGCTGCACTTGAAATTGTCAATGGTGCACTTGAAGAAACCATTGGTGGATCGGCTGATCTGACCGGTTCAAACAACACCAATACCAGCCAGACCGAGGTAATCACCCCGGAGGATTTTTCAGGACGTTTTGTTCATTATGGCATTCGCGAACATGCCATGGCAGCGGCGATGAACGGCATGGCCCTGCACGGGGGGCTTATTCCCTATTCCGGCGGCTTCCTGATTTTTGCAGATTATTGCCGCCCTTCCATTCGGCTTGCCGCACTGATGGGCTTGCGCGTTATTCATGTGATGACCCACGATTCAATCGGTCTTGGCGAGGACGGTCCAACCCACCAGCCGGTGGAGCACCTGGCATCGCTTCGTGCCATCCCCAATCTCAATGTGCTGCGACCGGCTGATGTGACAGAAACGGCCGAGTGCTGGCAGATTGCGATTGAATCCAGAGCCACCCCAAGCGTGATTGCCCTGACCCGGCAAAATCTTGCTCCTTTGCGTGACGAATACAACAAGGTCAATCTTTGTTCACGCGGAGCTTATCAGATTGCCGCCGCCGAGGATGAACCGGTGGTGAGCCTGTTTGCTTCGGGCTCCGAAGTCGGACTTGCTATGGAGGCAAAAGCACTGCTGGATAAAGAAGGCTTTCCGACCCGGGTGGTCTCGGTGCCTTCATTTAACCTGTTTGAACAACAAGATGAGGATTATCGCGCCGGTATTATTGGCAATACACCGGTACGGATTGCCATCGAAGCAGGGATCAGGCAGGGTTGGGAACGCTATATCGGCGAAAGCGGCGTGTTTGTCGGTATGAGCAGTTTTGGTGCTTCCGGGCCTTACAAGGAGCTTTATGACCATTTTGGCATAACCGCAAACGCTGTGGTTGAAGCCGCCAGACAAAAACTTGCTGAAATCCAGCCCGACGATGATTCCCAAGACTGATTATCAGAAATTAAAGAAGGAAATGACATGACTGTGAAAGTCGCAATCAATGGTTTTGGCCGCATTGGCCGTAATGTGCTTCGGGCAATTTATGAATCCGGTCGAACCGATATCGATGTTGTTGGCATCAATGATCTTGGTCCGGTTGAAACCAATGCCCACCTGTTGCGCTATGACAGTGTTCATGGTCGATTTCCAGGCACTGTTGAAACTACCGAGGATTCTATCGATCTTGGGCGTGGCCCCATCCGGGTAACCGCAATTCGCGATCCGAAAGAGTTGCCCTGGGGCAAACTGGGTGTGGATATCGCGCTTGAATGCACAGGCATATTCACCGCTCGCGAAAAGGCGGCGATGCATCTTGAGGCAGGTGCCAAACGGGTGTTGATTTCCGCACCCGGTGCCAATGCCGACAAGACCATTGTTTACGGGGTAAATCACAATGTTCTGACCAGCGATGATCTGGTGGTTTCAAATGCCTCCTGCACCACCAATTGTCTTTCACCTGTTGCCTTTGTGCTTCACCGCGAGTTTGGCATCGAAAAGGGTTATATGACCACCATTCACGCCTATACCGGGGATCAGCCAACACTCGATACCATGCACAAGGATCTCTATCGCGGGCGTGCGGCGGCCATGTCGATGATCCCGACCTCAACCGGGGCCGCCAAGGCAGTTGGTCTGGTATTGCCGGAACTTGCAGGCAAGCTCAACGGCTCTTCAATTCGTGTGCCAACTCCAAATGTGTCTGTAGTAGACCTGAAGTTTATCGCAGGCCGTGATGTCACTGTCGATGAGGTCAATAATGCAATCAGGACTGCTGCCGAAGGTGAGTTGAAGGGTGTGCTGGACTATGACACGGTCTCAAAGGTTTCGATTGATTTTAATCACGACCCGCATTCCTCCTGTTTTGCTGCCCAGCAGACCGCCGTCACCGGTGGCAATCTGGTGCGTGTTCTGGCCTGGTACGACAATGAATGGGGCTTTTCCAACCGCATGTCTGATACGGCTGTTGTGATGGGCAAACTGATATAGTCTCGGACTTTGGTTCTATTTGTGTGGTGGATTGAATTTCACCACACATTTTCGCCCGAACTAAAACGATTAAAATACCAGTTTACCTTATTTGTTAACACCGGATTGAAAAACTCACATGTTTCAAACGATTGAATTCGGTTGCTGTATTTCCGCAGCCTTTCTCCTTTGGTATGCAGATATTCCACACACCCCGGGAGAACATAGATGAAAGAAAAACTTGAAGATATTGCCAATGCGATGGTGACAAGCGGTCAGGGAATACTGGCTGCGGATGAGTCCACCGGGACCATTCAAAAACGTTTTGCCTCGATAAACGTCGAAAATACGGAGGAAAACCGCCGCGACTACCGCGAAATGCTGTTTCGCTCTGAAAAGGCCATGAATGATTGCATTTCAGGCGTCATCCTGTTTGAGGAAACTCTCTATCAGAAGGCTGCGGATGGAACGCCACTAGTTGATGTTATTCGGGCTGCAGGTGCCGTTCCCGGCATCAAGGTCGACAAGGGAGCAAAACCACTGGCCGGGTTTGTAGGCGAAACAGTGACCGAAGGACTTGATGGGTTGCGGGAGCGTCTGGCGGACTACTATGAGGCTGGCGCACGATTTGCCAAATGGCGGGCAGTGATCAATATCTCTGAAAATGCGCCCAGTGTCTGCGCCATCAAGGCCAATGCACAGGCGCTGGCCCGTTACGCTGCCCTGTGTCAGGAGGCAGGCATTGTGCCGATTGTTGAGCCTGAGGTGCAAATGGATGGTGGAGCTGTGCATGACATCGGGCTTTGTGAAATAGCCACACGCAGAGCACTTTCAGCAACATTTGAAGAGCTGAATGATGCCGGGGTAAAACTGGAGGGCATGGTGCTGAAGCCCAATATGGTGATTGCGGCTACTGACTGCCCCCATCAGGCAAGTGTTGAGGAAGTGGCGGAACGCACCGTGCGAGTGCTGAAGGATGTTGTGCCGACAGCAGTGCCTGGAATTGCGTTCCTTTCCGGTGGCCAGTCAGACGAGGCGGCAACGGCTCATTTATCAGCAATGAATGCAGTGGGCGATTTGCCGTGGCGTCTGACCTATTCCTATGGCCGGGCTCTACAGGCTGCCGCTCTTTCCGCGTGGAAAGGCAAGGCCGAAAATATTGCGGCTGCCAGTCGCGCTTTCACTCACCGGGCTAAAATGAACTCGCTGGCCACAAGAGGTGGATGGGACAGCAGACAGGAACAGGCGGCCTGAGCCGTCGGTATTACCGCTTCACCCGCCCAAGCTTCTTTGCGCCAAGGCTGGTCACATATATATACCCATCGGCGCTTTCCACAGCGCCGGTGGTGAGTGCATAAATTTCACCTGATGGATCCTGCAATGTCTCGAGCACTTTTCCGTTGGCATCTATATTGACAATGAATCCGTAATTTTCTTGGGACTCATGAATGCGGGCAGGCGCTGGACGATTTTTCGGACAAATGGCTGGCCGGCAAGATTGTCCAGATCATCCGAACGGGGACTTGCCAGGCCAAACCAGTAGGTGCCGTTCGAGCCACGGTTGATGTTATCTGGAAAGCCCGGGAGATTGTCGATGATAACTTCGCTTTTCCCGGCTTTGTCTCCCTTGAGCCAGAATTTAAGTATTCTGTATTCACCGGTTTCCACCACCAGAATGAAGTTTCCCTCGGGGTCGGCGGCAACGCCATTGGCGAAGCTCAGACCATCCATAACAGTGTCGATCTTGCCGGTTGCCGGATCATAACGCAGCACCCTTCCGTTGGGGCCGTGTTCCATCAAATCCAGCAATGATGACTGGTAGGCGCCGCCACTGGCTTTGGCACCGAATTTTACAGTTGCATCGGAAAAATAGATACTGCCATCCGGAGTAATATCGATATCATCCGCAAACGGAATTGGATTGCCGTCGCCGTCTTTGTCAGCAAGCGTTTTTACTTTACCATCGGGCGATATTTGCAACAGGCCCACATAGGCGTCGGCAACGATTAAATTTCCGGCCGCATCAAATTCCATGCCGAGTGGTCGCCCGCCGGTTTCCGCAAAGGTCGAATATTTGCCGGTTTCAGGGTCAATCCTGATGACCTTTCCTTCTGCAACAGCTGCATAGATTGTGCCATCACTGCCAATTGCAACATCTTCCGGCCCGCTGTTATTGCCGAGATCAAGCAATTCAACTGCCGCCAGTCTGGTGTTGGGTTTATAGTCTCCCACATAACCTTTGTTTTCTGGTGGCTGCCAGGCAACCGGATCAATGGGAACCGGCCAAAACAACAAATAGGCAAAACCAGCAATAAGGATTGCAGCCACGAGTTTGATCAATTTTCCCAGCATTTATTGTCCCCACAAATTCAGCATGATAGTTTAGGCATGATGTTCGGCACGATATGGAATCGAACCGATGAGCATCACGAGTTTTGTCATAATTGATTACTTGAATTGACCAAAGGTTAATTCAAATTGCTTATGGTTGATTTGCACGGGTTGTGGTTTATATAGCGACTTGAAGATCGGGCCACTCCGCAACGGTCAAATATCTGAAGTTCTCATGCGTTTTTTCCTGTTCGTTATCACCTGGCTGTTGTTTCCGATCTATCTCATTCAGGGACTGTGGTTTCGTGCCCGAGCCGACCGGTCCTATCCGGCTGAAGGCGTGGTTGAAGGCATAGTTGAAGGCAAGGCGCCGTTCTTTAATTTGCTGGTGATCGGTGATTCATCGGCAGCAAGTGCAGGCATTGCCAATCGTGCCGACGGCCTGGCCACCCAGTTGGCGCGAAAACTTGGGGAAAAAACCGGCCATGCGGTTCACTATACTGCCAGTGGACATCACGGGGCGGTGTGTGAGGAAATCCGTGACTATGTCGTGCCCAACCTCAAATGGCAGGAATATACCCATATCGTTATTGCGCTGAGCACCAATGACATCAAGAATTTTCACTCCGTACGCCGCTGGATTAAGGGATTTGGCGGATTGCTATTTGCGCTTCATGCGAAATTCCCCGAGGCGCAGCTATGGTGGATGCGACCGTATGATTTTCGCTGTGTACCAAGCCTGTCGCAGCCCTTGACAGGCATTCTGAATTTACGTGCGATGATGTTTTCAATGGTTGCGGCTGAATTGTGTGATGAACGCGGCGCCACCGCAACGCCTGCCCTGCGCAATATCGAACCTGATGATTTCTGTGAGGATGGATTCCATGCCGGAGAAAAAGGTTTTCAAAAATGGGCGGAACAGCTTTCCGACTATATGATTGAAAAGCTTTAACGTTCGGGTTCATATGGCTGTCGTGTTTCCCTTTTGTTCACAAATTGATAGCATGGTTCCTGCTGCTGTGTAAGGATGAGGCTATGGAAGAGACGATTCGTATTGTTGGCATTGATCCGGGGCTTCGCCGTACCGGCTGGGGCATTGTCGACAGCCTCGGCAGTTCGCTCAGGTTTGTAGCGGCGGGAACCGTGGCTTCTGATGCAAAGTGCGAACTGGCATCAAGACTTTGCCAGCTCCATGACGGGCTGGAGAAAATATTGCATGAATTTGTGCCCGGTGAGGCGGCGGTTGAAAATACCTTTGTTAACAAGGATGCGGGTGCCACACTGAAGCTCGGTCAAGCGCGTGGCATCGCGCTTCTGGTGCCGGCACGCGCTGGTCTTAAGGTTGCCGAATATGCGCCCAATACGGTTAAAAAGGCGGTGATTGGTGTTGGTCACGGCAATAAAGAACAGATCAAGCTGATGGTCAAGATGCTGCTACCGCGCGCTGAATGGGACAGTGATGATGCGGCTGATGCACTGGCGATTGCCATTTGTCATGCCCATCACCGGGGTTCGATGAGTGCAAGGATTGCAGCAGGACTGGCGCGCGCTTCATGATTGGAAAACTCAAAGGTGTTGTAGATACTTTCGGCGATGACTGGGTGATTATCGATGTTCACGGGGTTGGCTATCAGGTGCATTGCTCCACCCGCACAATGACGGCACTGCCGCAGGTGGGCGAGGCGGCAACGCTGGCGATTGAAACCCATGTGCGTGAGACAGAGATCAAGCTGTTCGGTTTTCAGGGCGACAATGAACGCGACTGGTTTCGCCTGTTGCAAAGTGTGCAGGGAGTTGGGGCCAAGGTGGCGCTGGCGATACTTGGCACGTTGTCGCCGGGCGATCTGGCCTCAGCCATTGCACTGCAGGACAAGGCGATGGTTTCGCGCGCGCCGGGTGTCGGGCCCAAGGTGGCACAGCGGATTGTTACAGAATTAAAGGACAAAGCACCGGCATTGAGTGGAGGCGGTACAATCGGCCTGCAACGCGATATTGGTGACGGCATTGCCTCCAATGCGGTGATTGATGCGGTCTCGGCTCTTTCCAATCTTGGCTATTCCTCCGAACAGGCAAGCCGTGCGGTGGCAAAAGCCGTTGAGGCTGGCGGAGAGGATGCCGATTCCGGCGCACTGATCCGGCTTGGGCTAAAGGAGCTTGCGGGGTAATTTTCTTGCAATTTCCGTTTTTTCTTACTATTGTATAAATGTAAGAAATTTTATTTGGAGTTGGAAAATGGGCGCCTATACAACGTTGACCTCCAAGGGGCAACTGACGATCCCAAAAAATGTCAGGGAGAAATTGAATTTGAAGGCTGGCACCAAGTTTTATGTAACTGCTCATAATGGCAGTGTAGTTGCCAAGGCAAAGAATGTTTCAGCCAAAGATCTTGCTGGTATTCTCGGCCCGCCGCTATCGGATGAAACCTTGAGTGACGCGCAAATCAACGAAGCCATCATGCAGCATGTAGTTGAGGATGATGAAAGGATCAAGCGGGAATGGAATGAGGAGTTTGGTTCCCGAAAATGATTGCGCTCGATACAAATATCTTGCTCCGGCTTGTCTTGCAGGATGACAAGAAGCAAGCAGAAGTTGTTGCGCGGTTTTTACATCGGATTTCTGAAGATAGTCCTGCCTATATCAGCTTGATTGTACTGGTTGAATTGGTTTGGGTATTGCAGAAGCACAGCAGATTTTCCAGGAAAAGCATTTCGCTTGCTGTCGGGAAAATATTGGAAACCAGGGAGTTTCTGGTTGAGCATGAAGATATTATTCTTGATAGTTTCAATGATACCGATTTTTCAAAAGTTGATATCGCCGACTGGCTGATTTGGATCAGCGGCCAAAAAGCTGGTTGCATATACACCGTCACTTTCGATCAAGTGGCAGCAAAGCACATTCCCGGCATGGAACTGCTCACATGAGCGAGGACCGCCTTGTAGCACCGGCACCAAAGCCGGAGGATGTGGATACAAGCCTTCGCCCCCAGTCTCTGGCTGAATTTGTCGGGCAAAAACAGGTGCGGGCTAATCTTTCGGTATTTATTGAAGCTGCCAAAGTGCGTGGCGAGGCGCTTGATCATGTGCTTTTTGTCGGCCCGCCGGGACTTGGCAAGACCACGCTGGCGCAGATTATGGCGAAAGAGCTCGGCGTTAATTTCCGTTCCACATCCGGGCCGGTGATTGCCAAGGCTGGCGACCTGGCAGCGCTTTTGACCAATCTTGATGACCATGATGTCTTATTTATTGATGAAATTCACAGGCTTAACCCGGCGGTTGAGGAAATTCTCTATCCGGCAATGGAGGATTATCAGCTTGATCTGATTATTGGTGAAGGACCGGCCGCGCGATCGGTAAAGATTGATCTTGCGAAATTTACGCTGGTTGCCGCAACCACGCGGCTTGGGCTTTTGACCACGCCGTTGCGCGATCGATTTGGCATTCCGGTCAGGCTTAATTTCTATACCACAAGCGAGCTTGAACTGATCGTCAAACGCGGCGCCCGGATCATGAGGCTTGGTATTACCGAAGATGGTGCGCTTGAAATTGCCAAACGGGCGCGCGGGACCCCCCGTATTGCAGGACGATTGCTGCGCCGGGTGCGGGATTTTGCCATTGTCGATGGCAGTGCTGAAATCACAAGGGAGATCGCAGACGGGGCGCTGGGTCAGCTTGAGGTGGACAAGATTGG
>QIIJ01000173.1 GCA_003232595.1 Aurantimonadaceae bacterium
TCACGAACAAAAACCGTTATCAACATATTGAGCAGGTTGCGAACACCAACGATATTCTGGTTGATCTGTCCAACAAGATAGGCGGAGCGGGTGTTATGATAAAACCCGATGCCGAGATTCAACAGATGGTCAAATATCCGGGTCTGATAGGAGCGTACAATATTGTTGGCAACCCTGTTCAGCAATACATCCTGGACATAGCTTGCAGCCCCCTTGATCAGAAAAACGATGAACACTGCTACCGAAATGATGTAGGCGGTTGTCAAATTATGCTCAACAAAAACATCGTCCACCAAAATCCGCATGATCCATGCTGTGAACGCAGTTGCTGCTGCAATCATCACAAGACAAATTCCGGCAATCACGTATCTGCCGGTCTGCCCCTTGATGTTTTCGCCCGCAACACGAAAAATAATCGAATAGTTGTCCGATGCGTGGGCAAGTTTTTTGATTTTGTTCAACAATGAAGCATTGCTCGATGGTTGCTGCGGATGTTTTGATTATATAACCGGTTTGGCTGACAATTCCTATCCGTCAATCACGCTCATTTCCGTCCGGGCTGTACCAACGGCGATTTTCTGTATCAAGGCCAAAACGAGAGGGATTGCGGGCAAAGGCTGCAAGTCCGGTCAGGGCGGCGGATTCGTGCATAACAAGAAAAGTCGGAACAGATTGCAACAATTCCCTGTGGGGATATTTGTTTTCAAATTCATCCCTGAAACCACTTTCAGCCAGGATTTTTGCTATCTGTCTGCAAATACCACCGGCGATATACACTCCTCCCCTGGCCAGGAATGTCAGGGCCAGGTCGCCTGCAATCCGTCCAAGATAACAGCAGAATAGCTCGATTGTTTCCTTGGCAGCAGCATCGGAACCCAGAAGCGCTGCCGCGGTAACTTCTTCTGATGATGACAGTTTACCCGGAGTGCCGGCAATTTTTGACAATGCCTGATAGATGTTCATGATGCCACGACCGGAAATCACTTGCTCGGCGGAAATGCGCCCCTCCACCTTTTCAAGCACGGACCAAATCTCAATATCCCTTGTTGAACGTGGTCCGAAATCAACGTGGCCACCCTCGCCCGGTAGCGGTATCCATGTATTGCGGGCATGGACAAGGCCTGCAACGCCAAGACCGGTGCCTGGGCCAAACACCACACGATTTGCGTGTTCTTCGGCCACTCCGCTGCCAATATTGACAATATCTTCATCCCGGTAAGATGTGGCAGCCAGGGCCTGGGCCTCAAAATCATTCAGCAAAACCACGTTGTCAAACGACAATTCCCGCATCATCCTTTCTGGCCGGATCGACCAGTTGCAATTGGTCAATTCAAGACCGTTGTCCTCAATCGGTCCGGCAGCAGCTAAAATAATGGAACGCGGATACATTGAAATCTTGTCGAGTACGCCCTGCTGAATGGCCTCTTCAACGGTGTCATATTCTGTGGTCAGCAGGTTGGGAAAGCTCTTTGGCTCTGCATGGGCATCGATCAAAATCCGGAATCTTGCATTGGTTCCGCCAATATCGCCGATTACAACCGGAAAGCTGATATTTTTGAAATCTTTGCTCATAAAGGCTGCTTGTTACTTTTCACCGGGACTTTGTTGACCATTTGCGAATCAATTTATTCAGTCATTGGCGTTTGTATCTACACAATTTACCGAAATTACCAAGATTACGATCGCGATGCGGTCATTGCAGCCCGGCAAAATCCCGGCTTTATCGATGTTTTTCAAAAATCAGATAGGCCGGTGTTCGGCTTTCCCTGACTGCCTTGGCCTCATAGCGGGTGCTCAACCAGCCCTGCCACGGTTCGCACCAGTCACGCGCACTCTTGGCGGTCCAGCAGAATTCCCGGTGATGGTCGCAATGAAGCAATGTCCAATTGACATAGGTATCGATGTCCGAGGCAAAGCGAAGTTCGCCGCCGGGAACAAGCACTCTGGCAATTCGATCCAAGTTTTTCTGGCTGACAAATCGGCGTTTCCAGTGGCGTTTTTTGGGCCACGGGTCGGGATAAAGCAGATCAACCCGCGACACACAACAAGATGGCAACCAGTCCAGTATCCGGGTGGCATCATCATCATAGAGACGGATATTGGTCAGATTGCGGGTTTCGATTTCACCGAGCATTTTCGCCATGCCATTGATAAACGGCTCGATCCCGATGAAACCTGTATCAGGATGGAGATTTGCCTCGTGCGCCAGATGTTCGCCGCCGCCGAAGCCTATTTCCATACGAATTTCTGATTTCGGTGGATCGAACAGGTCGCCGGGATTGCCGGGTGATGGTGAGACTGGATTGAGCACCAACTGAGGTAGCAATGTTTCCCACAGCCGCTGTTTTCGCGCCCTTAGTTTCTGACCTTTTCTGCGCCCGAAAAAGGCTTCAGCCTTGCGTTCGCGGTGCAAATTCAGATCACTGATTTGAGTTTATCCACCAAATCGGTGTTCTCCCAGGAGAACCCGCCTTCCGCATCCGGTTTACGACCAAAATGGCCATAGGCCGCCGTGCGCGCATAGATCGGCTTGTTTAAATCAAGATGGGCCCGGATACCACGCGGAGACAGGTCCATCACCTGTGATATGACTTCCTCAATGCGAGAATCCAGCACCGACGATGTGCCTCCGGTATCAACATATACAGACAATGGCTGCGCCACGCCGATTGCATAGGACAACTGGATTGAACACCATTCTGAATAACCGGCAGCAACAATATTCTTGGCAAGGTAGCGTGCTGCATAGGCGGCAGAGCGGTCTACTTTGGTTGGGTCTTTGCCGGAAAATGCACCCCCGCCGTGGGGTGCGGCACCGCCATAGGTATCAACAATGATCTTGCGGCCTGTGAGTCCTGCATCGCCATCCGGCCCGCCGATAACAAATTTGCCGGTTGGATTGACATGCCATACGGTTTCATCGGTGATCCAGCCATCCGGCAGGGTATCTTCAATGTAGGGGCGCACCAGATCAGCCACATCGGCGGATGTCATGTGCTCATCAAGATGCTGGGTGGAAAGCACTATTGATGACGCACGAACCGGCTTGCCGCCCTCGTAGGCTACAGTGACCTGGCTTTTGGAATCCGGCCCGAGCTGGGCTGCCTCGCCGGATTTGCGCGCCTTGGCCAGCACTTCCAGTATTTTGTGAGAATAGTAAATCGGTGCCGGCATCAGTTCGGGCGTATCCTTGCATGCATAGCCGAACATTATGCCCTGATCACCCGCCCCTTCATCTTTGTTGTCACCTGCATCAACCCCTTGCGCAATATTTGCTGACTGGGCGTGAAGCAAAACATCGATATCCGCATTTTGCCAATGAAACCCATCCTGCTCGTAGCCAATATCGCGAATTGCGGTGCGTGCTACATCTTCGATCTGCTCAGGTGTGATACTGTTCGGCCCTCGGGTTTCTCCGGCAATAACCACCTTGTTGGTAGTTGTCAGGGTTTCGGCAGCGACCCGCACATCCCATGCATCCATACCGTCATTTATGGCGCGGTCGAAATACAAATCGACAATTTCATCGGAAATTCTATCGGAAACCTTGTCCGGGTGGCCTTCAGAAACGGATTCACTTGTAAACAGATAATTGTCGCGTGACATCGCAATATCCCTTGCTTAGTTGAATATGGGACGCAACAAGCCAGGGTGCCAAATACGTCCACGATGTCGATCATGTAGGATTTGTTCGAAGGAACGTCAAGCGTTCAATCGGGCATAGCTAAATATCTTCAAAAACAGCCTATTCCCAAAGACAAGCACTGCACCCAATCCGGCCCGGTGCACGATCACCTGGCCTGAGTGAGGAAAATTTCAGGTGTACGCCAACCGGGAGCTAGCCAACCTGTTCGCCATCGTCATCAGCAAGGGATTTAACCAGATCCACGATCTTGCGCCGTACCTTGGGATCCTGAATTTTAACGAAAGCTCTGTTGAGCTGCAGTCCTTCCGAACTGGAAAGAAAATCAACAACATAGGTTGTCGAATTTTCCTCTGCCATGCCGGTGACGGCCTGAGTGCCGGAAGGGGCATCCTCAAAGAAAAAGGCAACAGGAACATTGAGAACATTTGCAATGTTCTGCAACCGGCTTGCACCGATCCTGTTGGCCCCTTTTTCGTATTTCTGAATTTGCTGAAATGTGATGCCCAGCGCATTGCCCAATTTTTCCTGGCTCAAGCCAAGCATTGTGCGGCGCAGTCTTACTCTGCTCCCCACATGGATATCAATCGGGTTCGGTTTTTTCTCGTTATCAGACATTTTGTCTCTCTTTGCCGGCGCCGACCTGAAACAGCAAGCGCGGTGGGTTGGTTTTCTGACAATCAGGCGCTGTTATTTAATCACACCGGATCACGAGGGGGCGTGCAATCTTGCACAAATAAATGAGGACAATTAGGGTTGCCTGTCTCATTCCGTGGTAATAATTGCCCCCAGAGTGAATTTCTGTCAATGCAGCTTAGGCTTCACGGAATATTTACCAAACGTAATAGCCAAGAAAAAAGCGAGCATAATCAACCAGTAAGGAAGGTTGCCAAAATTTGTAAATAGGGTGTTTTTTAGGGCTTTGGAGAGCTGACCGTCCAGTACACCAGGCTGACCGAGTGGTAATGAGCCTTTAATCCGGCCAAAAGAATCAGTTATGACGGAGATACCGCTATTGGCTGCGCGAACCAATGGAATGCCCTGCTCCACCGCGCGTATCTGTGCCTGACGCAGATGCTGATAGGGGCCTGGTGTTTCACCAAACCAGCCGTCATTTGTAAGGTTAATTATCCATTCCGGCCTCTCGCCAACACCGATGATCTGGCCGGGGAATATCACCTCGTAACAAATCAGCGGCAGAAAAGGCGGGGCACTTTCAAGCGGGATTGTCCGTCGCGCGAAGCCTGGTTCAAACCCGCCCCGCATCTGGGTCAACTGGCGAAAGCCAATGGATTCAAGTAATGACTGGAACGGCAAATATTCACCAAATGGCACCAGATCGACTTTATCCTGGGCATCCAGTATTTCCCCTTCGCCGTTAATTACATAAAGCGAATTGAACACAAAACCATCGCTTTTTCCGGGAACAGGCGGCTCAGCGCGCATGGCCCCGGTAATCAATGTAGTTGACTTTGGCAATAGAGCTGCAATTGACGCAATTGCCGCCCGGTTGCGGGTCAATAAAAACGGAAAAGCAGATTCCGGCCAAATCAGATGAGTGACGTCCTTCAGGGATTGGCCTTCATTTTTCCCTGCCCTTGCGGAAAGGCTCAGATAACG
>QIIJ01000124.1 GCA_003232595.1 Aurantimonadaceae bacterium
ATTACCCGCAGGCCGGAGAGGACATGCACAAGGCCGTCAACCGCGAATGCGTGGCAGTGCGCGAGCGCGCCGGAATTTTTGATGCGACCACACTGGGCAAAATAGAAATCACCGGCCCGGATGCGGCGGAGTTTTTAAACCTGCTCTATACCAATCCGTGGACCAAGCTTGGTGTGGGGCGTTGTCGTTATGGCATCATGTTGCGCGAGGACGGGTTCATCTATGATGACGGGGTAATCGGGCGGATGGCTGAAGACCGTTTCCATGTGACCACCACAACCGGCGGCGCGCCACGGGTATTTGTCCATATGGAGGATTATCTCCAGACCGAGTTTCCCAATCTCGACGTGCACCGGTGATTGCGGTCCAGGGGCCATTGGCGCGCAAGATCATCGAGCCGCTGGTAGAGGGCATAGATATTTCCGAAGAGGCCATGCCCCATATGTCGGTGCGCGAGGGTAAAATCTGCGGTGTACAGACAAGGCTTTTCCGCATGTCTTTCACCGGCGAGTTGGGCTTTGAAATCAATGTGCCTGCCGATTATGGTCGCTCTGTATGGGAGGCCATATGGGCGTCCGGTGAGCCAATGGGGGCAACGCCCTATGGCACTGAAACCATGCATGTTTTGCGCGCAGAAAAGGGTTATATCATTGTCGGGCAGGATACGGATGGCACCGTTACGCCCCACGATGCGGGGCTTTCCTGGGCGATTGGCAAAAAGAAAGCGGATTTTGTCGGCAAGCGCGGGCTGAAACGGCCTGATCTTGTTGCCGATGGCCGCCGCCAACTGGTGGGTCTGCGGACAAAGGATCCCAAATATGTCCTGGAAGAAGGTGCGCAGATTGTGGTTGATCCGAACCAGCCTATTCCGATGAAAATGATCGGATTTGTGACCTCGTCCTACTGGTCTGAGGTGCTCGGGCACTCAATTGCATTGGCAGTGGTGGAGGATGGCCGCAGCCTTGAGGGCGATACGCTCTTTGTGCCGATGGCAGATGAAACCATTGAGGTTACCGTTGCGGGAACCGTCTTTTATGATGAGGATGGAGGGCGGCTCAATGGCTGATATTATCATTGCGAAGGCACGCCCGGCCCATGCGGGCAGAAAGTTTGCCAATTCTTATGTGGCGCTTGAAACGGCGATGCCCTGTAGCCGGATCAGCTTGCGCGCTGCTCCTGATATCGCACCAAAGCTTGCAAAACCGCTTGGACTAAAACTGCCAGGCTTGCCCAAAATATCCGTTACGAAAAAAGACCGTACAGCTCTGTGGCTTGGCCCGGATGAGTGGATGGTTGTGGATGATGATGCCAATGCAGCGGCAGAACTCATCGCGGCACTTGATGGTTATGATTGCTCCTGCGTCGATATCAGCCATCGTAACATGGCGGTGCTTGGCTCCGGTCCAGGAATTGAAAGCTTGCTTTCCGCGGGGTGCCCACAGGATTTATCGATTAAGTCGTTTCCGACGGGGGCCTGCTCTCGAACACTTTTCGGCAAGGTTGAAATCGTACTTTGGCGCTATGAGGAAGACGCTTTTCGTATCGAAGTGTGGCGCTCGTTTTCCGATTATCTTTGGGCTTATTTTCTGGATGCAGCAAAAGACACTGGAAACTAGTCCATTCAGCCATTAGATAGGCAGCTGATCCAGCAATCAAACAGGCCGTTGTGGTCATTGATGGTAAAGCCCTTGTCTGATGTCCAGGTAAAAAAGCGCGCAATATTTATGATTGGCGGTTATGAGCCAAAATCTGCTGACGCGTTTTTCAAACGCACCGGGCGCGAATATGCACGGTTTGGTGAAACCTGGGGCTTACAAACGAATATTGGCCTAACAACAGTCAGTGATGACGGGCACATTGCAACAGCAGAAATCGAGACAGCCGGAGCAGGCTGGCAGGTAAGCACGACATTTAATTTTCTGATCTGGAACGAGCTGGTTCTTGAGGATTTTTCCAGGCCTGTGTTGGTACGATTGCTTCGCTATTTTATTACATTCTGGGACTATGTTTTGTCTGGGTCGATGTTTTCCTTCATTCGCGCAAACTGGCGGTTTGCTCTGTATTTTCTATTCCCGGCTGTCATGCTTGTAATTATCATCACTGTTTCCGCGCTGACCGTGTTGTATTTTAAATCAACAGAACTTCCGGGCAATCCTGCTTCCTCGCTGATATTGGGAATTGTATTATTGGGTTTGTTGTGGTGGCGTTTCCACAAACACTTGTTACATCTAATGGATTTGTGGTCGTTTTCGCGATACTATTTGCGTGACAATCGTCCTGATGCCGATGCAAGAATTACTCGTTATGCCGAGGCGATTGTAGTTGCTGTAAAAAGCAATAAATTTGATGAAATTGTTCTCATCGGGCACAGTACCGGCGGTGCACTTATTCTCGATATTGCTGCAACAACACTTGCAATCAATCCGCAATTTGCCGATGGGAATTGCAGAATATCCATTCTTACCATCGGTTCGACAGCGTTGAAAATCGGCCTTCATCCGTCAGCTCATACATTTCGAAGCAAGGTTCAGACTCTGGTTGATCATTCTCGTATTGACTGGGCTGAATATCAGTGCCGCACAGACGTTATTAATTTTTATAAAACAGACCCGGTAGGAGAAATGGGCCTTGTGAATAATCGAACCGACGAATTTCCGATTGTACGACGGGTTCGCATTCGGGATATGCTTGAGCCGGAAGTTTATGCCCGGGTAAAACGAAATTTCTTTCGCGTTCATTATCAATTCATCATGGCCAATACCAAAGCCTACTATTACGATTTCTTCATGTTTTGCTGCGCACCTGTCTACCTCAGACAACGTGCAACCGACAGGGTGGTTGGCGCCATGACCAAACAATCGGGGACTCCCAATTGACCCAGACAATTGCAATTGTGGTTTGGTCACTTGGCATGATCTTGTGGTGGATAATCCGAATTCCCCATCAGCGGAGAGCGCGAAAGCAGGCCGTAAAGTCTCATCGTAAAAGCATGGCAGAACGCGCAGCCCTTGCAGCGGCAGCAGTTGGACTGGTGGTCGTTCCACTGATCCATATTTTTACCGGTGCCTTCCGGTTTGCAGATTATCCGTTTCAGCCGCTGCTGGCCTGGACTGGTGCAATTCTGCTTGTTTTGTTTCTCTGGCTGTTTCGCGAAAGCCACCGGCACCTTGGCCGGAACTGGTCAATAACCCTGGAAATCCGTGAGGAACACAAGCTTGTTACTGAAGGGCTGTATCGCTATGTGCGGCATCCGATGTATGCTGCATTCTGGCTGTGGGCGCTGGCGCAATCGCTGCTGTTTGCCAACTGGGTTGCCGGAATTTCCGGGCTGATCGGTGTTGGCATTCTGTATTTTTCCAGGGTTGGCAAGGAAGAAGCAATGATGCGGGCAAATTTTGGCCAGGAATATGATGACTATTGCCGTACTACCGGCAGGGTCATTCCAAAGATATAGATATTTGTAGCCCAGTCCTAATTTTGACTATTTGGGGCGGTAAAAAATTCATTGGTGTAACGATCTGGAAAGCCAATTAAAGTAAGAGTTTGGTATGGTTTTTTTTAAGTTTCGAACTGTTTCAATCGCGATTGCCGTGTTGTTGCTGGCGATAACAACGGCTTTACCGCAAAACAATATTGTTCTGGCGAAACACCAGTCGACATATCGGATTGCTGCTGAAAAATCCGGGTACCAGGGGGATGTTTATCTTGTCCGCGGTTTTGCCAATGTATTCTCCCGAGGTCTTGATCGATTGGGCGTCATTTTCAATTCACGAGGCATCGCTGCCAAGGTAATCCCTCATACCGCATGGCGGGCTGCTGCTGTTAAAATTTATGGTAACCAGAAAAAATATGGCCCGGTTCCGGTTGTTCTGATCGGCCATTCGCTGGGAGCAAACGCCACAATACGCATTGCGGAATTTTTAAAAAAACGGAATGTGAAGGTACAATATCTTGTCACATTTGAGCCGACCATCAGGCTTGATGTTCCATCCAATGTGAGGGTTGCGGTCAATTATTTTCTGTCAAACTCGATCATGGGTGAATCGCTGAAACGGGAACCCCGATCAGGGGGCTCTTTCAGAAATATAGACATGGTCAAAGTGGATGGAATTGGCCATTTCAATATTGAAGAAAACACCAGATTGCAGCGGACAGTTCTGCGCAATGTGCTCAGATATATCCAACCTGCCAGGCGGCCCCGATAAGAGACTGGCTCTGTGTCTGATTTAAAAGTCTCCAGAAGAGACTTTTAGACGTCAATTCCGCCCTCTCCCCCGGCCCAACCACCCCACAGGGTACCGTTATCGGGTGATTGGGCCGGGGGAGAGGGCTGGCACCGGACTTTTAAATCAGGCTCTCAGATTTTGCGGTATTTCACATCAATTGTATGGAACAAATGCCGTACTATTGATTATTCAGCGCCAACTGCCCGTAAAATTCTGGTAAGCGAGCAAAAACCGGTGATGCCTGACTGAAACAGATTCAGCCCGACAAATGCGGTAAACCACACCCAACTGATGCCGCTTATGTCGATTGTGCCGCTGATATTTTTGGGGTAGAGGCTCCGTTTTTTGATCTTGATCAATGCCCGAAAAATTGCACGCCTTAGGGTGCGCAGGGATAATTTCGGAGTACCCCCGATGCAGCATGAACTGATTGAAAAATACGCCAGGCCGGTGCCGCGCTATACAAGCTATCCGACGGCTCCGTATTTTAACGCCAGCGTTGATGAAACCGTGTATCGGGCCTGGATGGAGGCATTGCCTGACAGTTCCAGCCTGTCGCTCTATGTTCATATTCCGTTTTGCGACACGCTTTGCTGGTTTTGCGGCTGCCATACCAAACACACATTAAAATATCAGCCGGTGCGAGATTATCTTCCCGTGCTGATGAAGGAGATAACAACCGTTGCCGGATGCGCTGCCAGGAAGCCATTGGTTACCCGGTTGCACTGGGGCGGCGGCTCGCCAACCATTCTGGAACCTCAAGATATTCTGCTGCTGGCCAATCACATAAAAAATGAATTTAATTGCAGTGATGATCTTGAGTTCAGCATTGAGATTGATCCGCGTAAGTTGAGCGATGAGCAAATGGACGCCATGGCTGAAGCCGATCTCAGCCGGGCAAGTATTGGCGTACAGGATTTCAACAGGCATATTCAGGAAAAAATCAACCGCATTCAGACCTTTGATGAAACCGAACGGGTGGTCAAGGGATTGCGGAGCCGCGGAGTAAAATCGCTCAATCTTGATGTCATGTACGGCCTGCCTGACCAGAGGCTGGACGATATTGGCAGAACCGTCAACAAGGTTATTTCACTTAATCCTGATCGCATTGCCTTTTTTGGCTATGCCCATGTGCCGTGGATGAAAAAACATCAAACAATGATTTTAGAGAAATCCCTGCCCGGTATAGCCGAGCGTTTTGAGCAATCCAACCTTGCTGCCTCAATGCTTGTGGATGCGGGCTATCAGCAAAT
>QIIJ01000476.1 GCA_003232595.1 Aurantimonadaceae bacterium
TGGTATTGCCACGCGCTTCAAACTGTCCGTCGTCACCCAGACCGCCAACAGGATCCTGTTGGCGTGAACGGTCAACCCTTGTATTGGTGTTGGAAACCGAGCCTGTGGTCAGCGTCCTGTCAGTATTGGTTTGATCAGGTGCTTCAGCCGGTGAACCCGTCCCGATATTGGCTGTGTCATCATCAAGCGTCAGATCCAGCGTATCACCAAACACAGGCGTTCGGGTTCCTGTTCTCTGATTGCCGATGCCAGTGTCGGCAGAACCGTCAAGATTCTCCTCCACCTGCGTATCAGTGAAATCTTCATCAGACTCAAATGTCTGCCGCAGCAACCCGTCAGCCTGCTGGGCAATGGCCCCATTGGACAAAATTACGGCAACAAACACCGGCACCATAAAGCCGGCAACCAGGCGCCGGCAACACAGTCGGGCTTTGATAATATGGGCTTTTTCAGGAGTCTGTTTCACTGATCACGCATCGCTAAACACGACCGAACTGCAGATTCGGCCAAGGGTTAGCGAATGGTAAACACTTGTGGTTAACGTTTTCTTTCCAAATAGCTCCAGCTTCACCCCCCTGTTATTGAACTGAAAAAGTGCTAAATGCACAGCAATAACACGGCAAAACTGCAGGGAATCCAGATGCCTGACAAAGATATTATCGCGTCCGCAAGAAACACAATGGTTACTGAGCAGGCTGGACTTGCCGCCCTGGCCGGTGCAATGGACACCCCTTTTGCCGGTGAGTTCGTCAAGGCCGTCAAAATCATCCGAAAGATCACTGGTCGGGTAATCGTCACCGGCGTTGGCAAAAGCGGTCACATCGGCACAAAAATAGCCGCCACCATGGCGTCCACCGGAACGCCAGCCTTTTTTGTACATTCATCAGAAGCCAATCACGGCGATCTTGGCATGATTGCCCGAGATGACGCGATACTTGCCCTGTCCTGGTCTGGCGAAACCGCAGAATTGAAGGGCGTACTGGCCTACTCAAAGCGCTTTTCAATCCCGCTTATTGCCATCACTTCGAAGGCCGGATCAACCCTCGGCAAGGAGGCCGATGTGGTGCTTGCAATTCCCCGCAAGGAAGAGGCATGTCCGCACAATCTGGCACCGACCACATCAGCCTTGATGCAGTTGGCGCTGGGTGATGCACTCGCCGTGGCACTGTTGCAAAACCGCGGTTTTACTGTCGGAGATTTCCGCACGTTCCATCCAGGCGGCCAGTTGGGTGCAAGCCTCACCCATATTCACGATATCATGCATGCGGGAGATCAGGTACCACTGGTCACCACCGGCGCACCGATGACAGATGCAATCACACAGATTTCGCAAAAGGGTTTTGGCTGTGTTGGCATTATCGATAAAGTCGGCAATCTGATCGGCATCATCACCGATGGCGATTTGCGCAGAAACCTCAAAAAGGATCTGCTTGGGGAGACTGTCAACAGTATCATGACCCCCAACCCGAAAACAGTCCAACCGGAAATGCTGGCAATCGCTGCAATGGAAATCCTGGACCATTCGGCTATTACCGCCCTGATGGTAACCCGTGATGACAAGCCAATCGGTATTGTCCACATCCACGACCTGCTCAAAATCGGCGTTGTGTAAATTCAGCTTTCCGCTGCTTCAACTTTCAATGTAGCTGCTGAATTATCAACAACGCGGACTTTGCTGCCTGCCGGGAGGTCAGGGC
Source organism: Aurantimonadaceae bacterium (assembly GCA_003232595.1). Lineage (GTDB taxonomy): Bacteria > Pseudomonadota > Alphaproteobacteria > Rhizobiales > Rhizobiaceae > SZUA-100. Next base: position 1,698 of record QIIJ01000476.1, read on the forward strand.
CTTCTACACGCCATACCGTATCGCCGAGTTTTATCCGCCCGGAACCGTTTTCCATTGCATCAATCAGCACTGATACCTGGCCAACCATCTGCGCGCCCCGTGCGTTCAGGTTCGGCTGATCGGTATCGGGGTGAACATTATACCAGTATTTACGGCCGATAATCGCCGTTACCAGCGACAATACTGCAAAACCAATGATCTGCGCCTGCCACGGCCACCACCCTGCTTCGCCTACCGTAAGACTGACAGTGCCAATGATGATCGCCGCAATGCCGAACCACAACATGAACACACCAGGCACAACAATTTCGATGATCAGCAGGACGAGACCGATGATCCACCAGGTCCATGGCCCGAGTTCTGCAAACAGTGCCACAATCATAGATTACTCCTGACCACCATCATTGCTGCCGAATCCGGCGGGCAGGTTGGTTTGTCGTGAGGCCGAACCGGACGATACCGAAGGTGTTGTGGAAGCAGCTTTGCCGCCGGAACCACCGGAGCCGCCAGAACCACCACCGAAAAGATCCTTTGAAATCTCGCCAATACCGCCAAGGGCACCCAGCATGGAAGTTGCTTCCAGCGGCAACATAATCACCTTCTGGTTTTGGGCTGATGCAAGCTGGCCGATGGCTTCGATGTATTTTTGGGCAACAAAATAGTTGATCGCCTGGGAGTTACCGGCACCGATGGCATCAGAAACCACCCGGGTGGCGCGGGCTTCGGCTTCAGCCTCACGTTCACGGGCTTCCGCCTCACGAAATGCCGCTTCTTTTTGCGCTTCCGCCTCCAGAATAACCGCCTGCTTTTCACCCTCAGCGCGCAGGATTTCACTTAGTTTGAAACCTTCTGCCTCCAGTACCTGGGCACGCTTTTCACGTTCAGCCTTCATCTGACGACCCATCGAGGCAACCAGATCAGCCGGCGGGTTGATGTCCTTGATTTCAATGCGGGTGATTTTAAGACCCCACGGACTGACCGCCTGATCAACCACCCGCAGGATTCTCACATTGATCTCATCACGTTTGGACAGAAGCTCATCAAGGTCCATCGAACCCATCACGGTTCTGATATTGGTCATGGTCAGGTTCAAAATAGCGTTTTCCAACCCGCTCACCTCATAGGCCGCCTTGGCCGCATCGAGCACCTGAAAAAATGTCACTCCATCCACCGCAACCGTGGCATTGTCGCGGGTGATCACCTCCTGGGTTGGCACATCAAGCACCTGCTCCATCATGTTCATCTTGGCACCGACCCGGTCCATGAACGGAACAATTATGTTCAGGCCGGGTCGCAGCGTGCGGGTATATCGGCCAAAACGCTCGACTGTATAGTTAAACCCTTGCGTCACTGTCTTAATACCGGCAAAAAGTATCAGTATAATGAGAACGACAATTGCAATAACGGCAATGTCCAGGCCTTCAATCGGTAACATGGAATTTCCCTTTGAATTTTCAATCTGGATTAAGTGGCGAAAAGGATTTATCAGCGGCGCCGAAAACACGCGTCATTGATTCGACTTCTGCGAGCATGATATCATGAACCTGAGGAATGAAACAACACACGATACAGACACTATCCGTGCAATCACAATTGATGCCTTTGGTGAAACCGGCGAAGCAGACCTTGTCGATAAATTACGCATCGATGGCGATTTGACAATCTCTGTGGTGGCAGAAGTGGAAAAAGTGCTTTGCGGACACGTGGCCTTTTCCCGATTAAAGGCACCCGCGAATGCCCTGGCGCTTGCTCCGGTTTCAGTGATTACCGCGATGCAGGCCAGGGGCATTGGGACCGAACTTGTTCGCCATGGGCTGAATGAAGCCAGAATACAGGGCTTTGATCTGGTCTTTGTGCTTGGCGCACCGGAATATTATCAAAGGTTCGGATTTTTACCCGATCTGGCAACCGGATTTAAATCGGAATATTCGGGCTCCAGTTTTATGGCATTGTGGCTCGACAGCCATAAGCCGACAAGCTCGACAACACTCCTGTATCCAGATGCATTTACCGGCCTTGATTAAACCCAACCGGATAACTCCTGCCGCACCACGGTTTCGATTACCTTCATACCGAGTTCGCCATCATTGAGGCAGGGGATGTGGCTGAACTTTTCGCCGCCCCGGGCCCGGAAAGCATCCGCCACTTCCCCGGCAATTTCTTCAAGCGTTTCGAGGCAATCGGCAACAAAACCCGGATTGAGCACGGCGATATTCTTCACCCCGTCCCCGGCCAGTTTTTCCACGGTTTTGTCCGTATAGGGCTGCAGCCATTCCTCCCGGCCAAAAAGGGATTGAAAGGTAGTGAGTAGCCGCCCATCCTCCCAGCCAAGTCGCTCCTCAAGCAACCGCGAAGTTTTCACACAATGGCAATAATAGGGATCGCCCTTTTGAAAATAAGATTTGGGAATCCCGTGATAGGAGGCAATGACTTTTTCCGGCTTGAATTCCAGCTTTTGCAAATGCTGCTCAATCGAAGTCGCCAGCGCATCAATATAAACCGGATCATCAAAATAGGGCGGCACAATGCGCAATGCCGGTTGCCAGCGCATCGCTTTCAGCGCATCAAAGGTCTTGTCATTAACGGTCGCAGTGGTGGTTGCGCTGTATTGCGGATAAAGCGGAAAAACCACAATGCGGTCGCAGCCCTGTTGTTTCAGTTCATCAAGTTTTGATGCAATCGAAGGCCTGCCATAACGCATGCCCCAGTCAACAATGACGTCTTCAAGACCATCAAGAGCTCCGGCAAGCTTTTCCCCCTGCGAGCGGGTAAAGGTTCGAAGTGGCGATTCATTTTTTTCATTGTTCCAGATCGAAGCGTAGAGCGCGCCGGACTTTTTCGGCCTTGTATTGAGAATGATACCGTTAAGCAGTGGCCACCAGATAATACGCGGTGTTTCAATAACCCGCCGATCAGACAGGAATTCCTTGAGGTAGCGGCGCATGGATTTTTTGTCCGTGCCATCCGGCGTCCCGAGATTAACCAGCAATACGCCGATCTTGCCGCTTTTAACTGGCGGGTGCGATTTGTCCCTGCTCATCTTGTTCTTCCGGTATTGTTTCTGACTTTGACAGGTGACAATAAGTTATTCCTCGCCAAGTGCAATTGCGACATTATTCCTGCAAACCAGCAGCTAATACCAAATTTTTTAGGTGACGCGTGCCCTGATACCTGTAAAACTGTATTCCACAACCAAAAAGCAAAAAAACCACACAGAGAGAGGAGAAGTCCAATGAAAAAATTAATCGGGACATTGCTGCTGGCAGCAAGTTTGTCCGTAGCATCACTGGCCAACGCGATTGCCCAGGAAGTTGATGTCACTTTCATTGTTGTCAGTGATATTGATAAAATGGCCGATAAGAAGTCCAAACGCGGCGGATTTGCACGCGTCAATGCGCTTATCAAGGCAGAACGGGCAAAAGGCGGCAATGTGGTTTATGCCCTTGCCGGCGACTTCCTTTCGCCATCATTGATGTCGGGCTTCGACAAGGGCGAGCATATTGTCGAACTTATCAATATTGCACCACCTGATATTATCGCTCCAGGCAACCATGAATTTGACTTCGGCAAGGAAACATTCCTCAAGCGCATACTCGAACTGAATTCAACAATACTTTCTGCCAACCTGCGCCGTGCCGACGGATCAAAAGTGCCTGGCATTGAAGACACCAATATGATGACTTATGGCGATGCGTCCGACCCGATGAAAAGCATCAAAGTCGGCATTGTCGGCCTAACACTGGGGGATACACCTGAACTTTCCAGCCCGGGAGATTTAACATTTGCCCCGGTTATTGATACGGCCATGTCCAATGCCAAAGCGCTGCGTGAAGCAGGTGCTGACATTGTGGTTGCCGTCCTGCACGAAGGTTTGTCCGTTGATCTGGAACTTTACCAGTCCAGAGCTTTTGACTTTGTTCTTTCCGGACACGATCACGATCTGACGGTGCTGTATAATGGCCGGGCCGTGCTGGCCGAATCC
>QIIJ01000102.1 GCA_003232595.1 Aurantimonadaceae bacterium
AGGAGGCAAACTTCACCTCAACGGAAAATCCCGTACCCATCGTGCAAAAAACCACGCACCCAGCCCGAAACACTGTTTGGCCTTCAGAAAATCTTCCATCTGGCACAATTGGCAATGGCGCTCTTGCGGGCAAAACAATCCTGCTGATAATTTCCGGCGGCATTGCTGCCTACAAGTGTCTCGATTTAATCCGCCGATTGCGGGAAAGGGACTGTCGTGTACGCACAATCTTAACCCGTGCCGCGGAGGAATTTATCACCCCTCTTTCAGTCGGCGCGCTAACCGCGGAGAAGGTATTCTGTGACCTGTTCAGTCGTGAGGATGAACATGATATCGGCCATATTCGCCTGTCGCGGGAGGCTGATTTGGTTGTGGTGGCCCCGGCAACTGCCGATCTGATGGCCAAGATGGCGCACGGTCTTGCCAACGATCTGGCCTCAACCGTTCTGCTTGCTACCAACAAACCGGTACTGATTGCGCCAGCCATGAATCCGCTGATGTGGCAGCACGCGGCAACACAGCGAAATGTGGCAACTCTTGACGGCGACGGCATTCATTTCATTGGGCCAAACTCTGGTGAAATGGCAGAAAGCGGTGAAGCCGGGACCGGTCGCATGGCTGAGCCCATGGAAATTGTTGGCGCAATTGAGGCTCTGCTTGATGACCGACCCAGGCCGCTTGCCGGTTTGAAAGTTGTCATAACGTCCGGACCCACACGTGAAGCTATTGATCCTGTTCGGTATTTGTCAAATCATTCATCTGGCAAGCAGGGTCACGCCATTGCTGAAGCACTGGTCAGCGCCGGTGCTGAGGTTACGCTGGTTTCTGGGCCTGTTTCAATTGCCGACCCGGCGGGAGCTCATGTGGTCCATGTTGAAACAGCCCTTGAAATGCAGCAGGCGGTTGAGCAGTCGCTACCCGCTGATATAGCTATTTTTGTTGCAGCCGTAGCCGACTGGCGTCCGGTCTTCAACGCAGACGAAAAAATCAAGAAGGGAAAGTCGAAAACCCCGCCCGCTCTTTCATTGATTGAAAATCCCGATATTCTCAAGGGAATCGGCACCCGCAAAAAAGATCGCCCTGCACTTGTTGTCGGCTTTGCCGCGGAAACCTCAAACATCATCAATCACGGCAAGGCAAAACTTGCCGCAAAGGGAGCCGACTGGATACTCGCCAATGACGTATCTGCTGAAACCGGTGTCATGGGAGGGGACAAAAATACCATTCGCCTGATTTCAAACTCCGGCGTTGAGGACTGGCCTGAAATGGACAAACACATAGTGGCAAGACGGCTGACCGACAAAATTGTTGCATTTTTCGAAACAGAAACCATCTCCATATAAGCGGACGCAACATGCCGTGGCATCGACACTCAACGATAATTGTATTGTCATTTTTGTCACGAAACTGTTACATTCCGCCGCCGACTCAATAAAAAGAAAGTAAAAACCGGCCCATGAATGGCACTGAAATACTGATCAACCTTCTGGCTGGTGTCGCACTGCTGCTTTGGGGCAGCCGGATGATCCGAACAGGCGTAATGCGGGCCTTTGGCAGTAAATTGCGCAGCCTGCTTGGTGGAAAGTCTCAAAGTCGTATTCCCTCGGCACTGGCAGGCATTGTAGCCGGAACCGTGCTGCAAAGCTCCACCGCCGTTGCTCTGCTGATTGGTTCATTTTCCGGCCAGGGACTGGTGGTTAGCGCTGTCGCGCTTGCGGTCATGCTCGGAGCAGACCTGGGGTCGTCTATTGCCGCCCTGATTTTTTCCACGGGCATTGCCAGTCTATGGCCAATTCTGGCATTTGGCGGTTATGTTATTCATACAGTTTTTGAAGGCCGTAATGCCAGGATCAAGGCGCTTGGACGGGTAGGCATCGGCCTTGGGCTGCTGTTTCTCGGCCTGAAAACACTGGGCAATTCGGCTGCCGATCTTTCCTCCAGCCCGGTTGTGATGTCGGTTATCAATGCCGCCTCTTCTGAAACCCTGCTTGCAATTCTTGTTGGCATAGTCCTGACATGGATGGCCCATTCAAGCATAGCTGTTGTGCTGCTTGCAGTTTCCCTTGTTAGTGGCGGGGCCATTCCAGCCGACCAGCTTTATGCATTTGTACTTGGCATCAATGTCGGCGCGGCATTACCGGCAATTTCTGCAACAATGTCGGAGCCGGTGGAGATAAGACGTATCCCGCTGGGTAACCTTATGTTTCGGATCACAGGCGCATTGCTGGCCTTGCCGCTTATTCCCTTTGTCCATGAATATATCATCATCGCAAATGCAAATCTCGGTGACCTCGGCCCCGGCTTCAACATCATCCTGTTTCACCTGATGTTCAATACGGCTTTGTTGCTGGTCTTTATCGGCTTTACGCAAATTGCTGCAAATATTGCTGCAAAAATCCTTCCAGCGCCTGTCGTGCCTGCAGAAGAGGAAACCGGCCCAAAATATCTTGACCACAAATTGTTTGATACACCATCTGCAGCATTAAGTGCTGCATCGCGCGAGACCTTGAGGATTGGTGATTTCATCAAGTCGATGCTGGAAAAAACCAAACAGGTACTGGATGACGAAGCCAGGGCCAAACAGCAAAATCTCGGCGAAGATGATGACATGGTCGATGAACTTAACAACGAAATCAAGCTCTATCTGACCAAGTTGATGTCGGAGGAACTGGACCAGACGGACGGCAAGCGGGCCATCGATATTATCACCTTCACCACCAATCTGGAGCATGTAGGCGATATAATCGAGCGCAATCTGATGGAACTTGCCGACAAAAAACAACGCTCCAAAACAACTTTTTCCACCGCCGGCCAGGAGGAAATCGACGCCATGTATGAGCGGGTTCTCAACACGCTTGACCTCGCCATGAACACATTTTTGTCCGGTGACATCGACAGTGCCCGGGAACTGATCGCACGAAAAACCGAACTACGGATGCTGGAACGTACCGGCATTGAACGCCATCTGGAGCGATTGAGTGAAGGCCAGCACCAGAGTCTTTTGACAACCGGCATTCATCTTGACGTCATCCGCGACTTCAAACGGATTAATTCACATCTGACTTCTGTTGCCTATCCGGTGCTGGAACGGGCAGGCGAACTTCGCGCCTCAAGGCTGACAAAGAAGGCTGCAAAGCAAATCCGCTATCAGCCAGAATCGCTCGGAAGTTAATCAAATTTCGGAAAAATCCGCCGATGGCAGTGAATCCAGTTGATATTCTGCAAATAATCAGGCCAAATGAAAGAAAAACTAAACGATTTAATTGACGTCCAATTGCGACAAGCGCTATCACTATCCGCATTACAACAATAATCTCCTGGGAGGAATAAATGAAAATACGTAATCTTGTAACCGCCGCAACCGGTTTGCTGGCGGGATTGAGTCTGGCGCTGCTTGCTACATCAGCAAGCGCACAGGAAGCTGAATGTAACCGTGGTACGCTGGATAAAGCCTATTGCGACCGCAACTTCGACCAGACTGCCGACCTGCCGCTTGACTCCAAGGACTGGGTAAACCCGGACACCATCATCTTCACCTATACACCGGTTGAAGATCCTGCTGTTTATGCCAGCATCTGGGACGGTTTTGTCAAACACATGGAAACTGTTACCGGCAAAAAAGTTGTGTTCTTTCCAGTTCAATCCAATGCAGCCCAGCTTGAAGCAATGCGCTCCGGTCGTCTGCATGTGGCAGGCTTTAACACCGGCTCCAACCCGATTGCTGTGAGCTGCGCCGGATTTGTGCCTTTTGGCATGATGGCAAAGAATGACGGTTCATTCGGTTATGAGATGGAAATCATTGTTCCAATCGATTCCACAATGCAGTCACCAGCTGATATCAAAGGCAAAACTCTGGCCTTTACATCGCCAACATCCAATTCCGGTTTCAAGGCACCTTCAGCGCTCTTGAAAGGTGAATTCGGATTGGTTGCCGATACGGACTTCAAAACGACGTTCTCCGGCAAGCATGACAACTCGATTCTGGGTGTCTATAATGGCGACTACGAGGTGGCAACCATCGCCAACTCTGTTCTGGACCGCATGATACGTCGTGGAACGATTACGGATACCAAGATCCGCTCAATCTACAAGTCTCAGACTTTTCCATCCACGGGTTACGGTACAGTCTATAATCTTGATCCTGAGCTGACAGCCAAGGTCAAGCAGGCATTCTGGACCTATGAGTGGGATGATAACTTCAAAAAAGAGTTCAAGAAAGCAGATCAGTTTATTGGCATTACCCATAAGTTCGACTGGGCGGTTATTCGCCAGATCGATGCAGCCAATGGCGTCAGTTACGATTGCAAGTAATCAGCTGAAATGAAATTGCAGCCGGGCCACCTACTCGTGGCCCGGCTGGTATATATGATCAATAAAAAACTTAAATATTATAATTGGCTGGAGATATAATGCTGCGTCTTGAGGGATTGGGCAAACGGTACAAGACCGGGGATGATGCGCTGAATAGCGTTGATCTGGAAATACCTGACGGGCAGGTAATTGCCCTGATCGGCCCTTCAGGAGCCGGGAAATCGACCCTGATCAGGTGTGTAAACCGGCTGGTGGAGCCGACCCGGGGCAAAGTCTATCTGGGTGACCTGGAATTGACTACTCTCTCACCGGGAGCGCTTCGAAAAGCACGCCGCCGCATGGGCATGATCTTCCAGGAATATGCCCTGGTTGAACGTTTAACGGTGATGGAGAATGTCCTTTCCGGACGACTTGGCTATGTCGGTTTCTGGCAGGCCTTTTTGCGTAGGTTTCCAAAAAGTGATGTGCGCGAAGCCTACCGCCTGCTTGATCGTGTTGGCATGATGCACATGGCTGACAAGCGCGCAGATGAATTGTCCGGTGGCCAGCGCCAAAGGGTGGGCATCTGTCGCGCACTTATTCAAAATCCGGAACTGCTGCTGGTCGATGAGCCTACTGCCAGCCTTGATCCCAAGACCTCACGCCAGATTATGCGGCTCATCAACGAACTGTGCGCCGAGCGCGGGCTGGCTGCAATCATCAATATTCACGACGTGCTGCTGGCCCAGATGTTTTCCCAGCGCATTGTTGGCCTCAAGGAAGGTTCCATTGTCTATGACGGGCCACCCGATGGCCTCAAGCCAGATGTGCTGACTGAAATATATGGCGAAGAGGACTGGGAAGCCACCATCGAGGAAGTCGATGAAGAAGAAGA
>QIIJ01000014.1 GCA_003232595.1 Aurantimonadaceae bacterium
CTACCAAAAATTTCAGCCCTTGATCTGGCCGCCCTTTTAGCGAGCCGTGTTTGCCATGATATTATCTCACCGGTGGGCGCAATTACCAATGGTTTGGAAGTGCTGGATGAAAACAATGGCGAGGAAATGAAAGAATTCGCCATGGACCTGATTCGCAAGAGCGCAGTATCGGCTTCGGCCAAGCTGAAGTTTGCGAGGCTTGCTTTTGGCGCATCCGGCTCGGCCGGGGCGATGATCGATACAGGTGATGCAGAAGAAGTTTCGCGCGGATATATCGCCGGCGAAAAGCCTGATCTTGAATGGAGCGGTACCCGTATATTAATGCCGAAGAACAAGGTGAAACTACTGCTCAACCTGATCCTGATTGCCCTTGGTGCCATTCCCCGCGGCGGCATTATCAAAGTTGCGATCGAAGGTGGCGAGGAAAATACACGGTTTTCACTGGCCTGCAGTGGCAAAAATGCCCGTGCACCATCGGCATTTCTGGGCATGCTCAACGGTCAGGTTGAGGGAGAACTGGATGCCCACGGCGTGCAACCCTATTACGCTGTTCTGCTCGCTGAAGCCTGTGGCATGACCCTGGGTATCCGCCTGGAGGGTGAGGAAGTTGTTTTAACGGCCCAATAGGACGATTCCATTAAAAGATGAATCAGTCTAATCATTCCAGCCTTCGCTGATCCGCCTGTTTAACTCATCAATGTCTGTCAATACCAATGCGCCTCTGGTCTTTTCGAGGCAGCCGTCGCGTTCAAGCGATTTCATCTCGCGAGAGACCACTTCCCTGCGGCTGGCGATCCGGTCTGCAATCTCACGCTGAATTGGTGGCGGACTGATGGATCGTTGACCCGGGTGGCCCGGTCTCGGGCGGGACAGTCGGATAAGCTCGGCATAAAGACGGTATTTTGCCTGCAAAAATGAATATTCAGACAGGCGGTTACTCAATTTACGGACAAGCTCTGTCAATCTTTTTAAAACGCGCCTGTTTATCTTTGCAGAGTTATCCAATATTTCCATAAATACCGCGCCCGGCATAATGCACATTTTGCTGCGTGTGATGGCTGTAACATTTGCTGATCTCAGGCTGCCGTCTATTGCTGACAGTTCACCAAAAAACTCACCATCAGTCGCATCGTTCAAAATCACTTCGCGACCCGCAGACACTCTTATGATGATGCGTACCTGGCCGGAGATTATAAAGCGAACATCGGTAGACTTGTCACTGTGATCAATCACCAATTCATTGGCGGCGTATTCGCGCCAGATGCAGCGCGTGCTGTAGCTTTGCGATTCCACATCGCTCAAATCGCGAAAAATAGGTATGTCCTTGAGTTGCTCCATCATTTGCATTCAATGCTGGAGCAAAATTGGCTGGCATAATTGGTGGACATTGATTTCAATTTCAAAGGCTCGGTTAACAGCAGGAAAAACGCAAGATATGCTGAAACAGACGTTGCGGCAAGATATCGTCGGTTGCAACAACTACAGCAGATCCAGCGGGGACTAATTTCCTTTGGTATTATACCTTTTATTCACGAATACGTCCATTATCATGCACTATTCTGCATTGTTGGTATTGACCTGCTGCTTTCGTGACCTCTGACTTCGTGCCGGCAACCGGCGTTGGACAATCTGAAGCCGTTTTATTCGGCGCGGATCAGCATCAAGCACGCGGAATTCAAATCCAGGCATGCCATGAATGACCTCCCCGCGAACCGGAATCCTGCCTGCAAGCGAGAAGACCAGTCCTCCGATGGTTTCAATATCCTCGCCCAGGTCACGGTAATTGAATGCCGGACCAAGCAACTGCACGGCGTCGTCAAGGTCAACCCGGGCGTCCGCTGTAAAAACACCATCGCCGGTGCTTTCAATTGTCGGTCCCAGATCGTCGTCATGTTCGTCTTCAATTTCCCCGAACACCTCTTCGACAATATCTTCCAGCGAAACCAGACCATCGGTACCGCCATATTCATCAATGACAAGCGCCATCTGGGTTCGGGCGGTCTGCATGCGGGTCATTAAATCCATCACCAGCATGGACGGCGGCACAAACAACACCTTTCGGACCAGTTTTGCGGCATCTATTTTCCTGGATAAATCGATTTTTGACAGCAAATGCCCTGTTGCAGGCTTGCCATTTTTGTCGCCGTTCTTTTTGCGGCCCCTTGATGCAGCGCGCGAAAAGTAAATCAGCAAATCTTTGATCAGCACCATGCCGCGCGGGTCATCCATCGTATCGCTGAAGACCGGCAGCCGGGAATGGCCGGAATCTTCGAAAACCTGCAGCAGCTCATCAAGCGAAATATCCATATCAACAGCAATTATATCGGTGCGCGGCACCATAACGTCCTCCACACGCACTTCACGCAGGCGCAGGATGTTGTTGATCATTGAGCGCTCTTCCGGCGAAAAGGCTTCACTTTCGCCTTTGCTCTGGCCGGAAAGCGCATTTTCAAGATCATCACGCAGGGAACCGGCGGATCGCAATCCCAGACGGGCCAGTATTCTGTTGATCAATCCCTCATTGGGCCGGAGTTGTCGGTCGTCCAAAACGGGATTTGTTACCACAAGCGCGGTGCCCGGCTTACCTTTTTCACCAGGCTCCGGGTCCGATTCTGGCACATCATTGCTCTGGTTATCTGCGGCAGTGTCACGAATTTTATCAGGCAGGTTCATTAAACTCAATCAATCGAAATTCAGCGAATTAGTTTCCGTTCGGGCCATAGGGGTCGGGCAGTCCCAAAACCATGAGGCATTGCCGTTCAAGGTTTTCCATAGTTTCTGCATCTTTGTCATTGGTGTGATCATATCCGAAAATATGAAGAAAACCATGAATTACAAGGTGGGTCAGGTGCTGATCGAAGGTTTTACCCTGATTTGCAGCTTCCCGTTCAACTGTTTCACGTGCCACGACCACATCACCCATCAGGCTGTCCGGCATATCCCCAGGCTCAATGCTGCCCGAAGGAAATGACAATACGTTGGTAGGTTTGTCAATATTGCGCCACTGCCTGTTGAGTTTCTGTATCTGGTGATCATCGCTCAAAACGACCGCAAATTCAGCATCCCGGGGAAGGGGAAGCCGGGCCGTCTCGACAGTTGTTCGAATTGCTCCGGTAATCAGTTTTTCGGTTTGTTCGATTTTTGGCCAATTGCCAGCCTGCAATACGATGTCAATTTTCAGATCAGTCATCCGCGTTTTGTCGCAACTTTATCCGCCGCGTCATAGGCCTCTACTATTTTGGTAACCAGCCTGTGGCGTACAATATCAGCAGCTGTGAATTGAACATTGGCAATGCCGGAAATATTCCCCAGCAGTTGAAGCGCCTCCACCAGGCCGGATTTCTGGCCTCTGGGCAGATCAATCTGGCTTGGATCACCGGTCACGATCATCCTGGAATTTTCTCCAAGCCGGGTAAGAAACATCTTCATTTGCATTGAGGTGGTGTTTTGTGCCTCGTCCAGAATAATTGCCGCATTGGCAAGTGTCCTGCCACGCATGAAAGCCAGCGGCGCAATTTCGATAACACCGGATGCAAGGGCGCGTTCAACCTTGTCGCCGGGGATCATGTCATAAAGCGCATCGTAAAGCGGGCGCAGATACGGGTCGACCTTCTCTTTCATGTCACCCGGCAGAAACCCCAGTCGTTCACCGGCCTCAACTGCGGGGCGGGAAAGAATGATGCGATCGATTGCGCCCCGTTCCAGCAGGGCCGCAGCGTAGGCCACTGCAAGATAGGTCTTGCCTGTTCCCGCTGGGCCCGTGCCGAATATAAGCTCATCACCCTCCATTGCCCTGATATAGGCATCCTGAGTGCGGGTGCGGGCATGAATTGTCTTACGCAATGTGGCAATCGAGGAAAAAGCAAGCCTGCTGCCATTTGCACCCTTCTTTGAGGCAACAGTTTTAGGCATAACCCGCGCCTGGCGAATTGCCCCTTCGACATCTCCGCTGGTCAATTCATCGCCATTTTGAAGTCGCGTATAAAGGGAATCGAACGTCAGCCGTGCCTGTTCGCAGGCTTCGCTCGGGCCGCGAATTTCCAACTCGTTACCCCGTGCAACCGCATTGATATTCAGTTCGCGTTCAACAAGAGCAATATTTTCATCAAACTGGCCAAATAATTCACGCGCAAAATTGTTGTCCTCATAAACAAGGACAATGTGGCTCAAATCAGCGGAGTTATTGTGGCTATCAGTCTGGTTACTTTTTGTGTTTTGAATGTTCAATCAATTCTCCGAACGTCAAATATTACTATTGTCGGCCTGATCAGGCTAAGCGATGGTGCTAAGGCTGTTGGGACCTGCATCGACAATAGCTACATCTACTATATCACCAATTTCGCCAAGCGATGCATCAATAATTACTGATTGCAGCCAGGGTGAGCGGCCAATCAGCTGCTGTTGAGACCTACCGGGTTTTTCCAGCAGAGCTGGTATGGTCCGGCCGACAAAGGATCGGTTGAACGAGTGTTGCTGCTGATTGAGTAGTGTCTGCAATTGCGCCAGACGCTCTGCCTTTATCGGCTCCGCCACCTGATTGTCAAGTTCGGCGCCGGGGGTGCCGGGGCGTTGTGAATATTTAAAGGAATAGGCCTGAGCGTAGTCAACATCCCTCACAATTTGAAGTGTTGCCTCAAAATCCTCGTCAGTTTCACCTGGGAAACCAACAATAAAATCTCCTGATATGGCTATATCCGGGCGGGCATCGCGAATTCTTGCGATCCAGTCGAGATAGTCCTTTGCCCTGTGATGGCGGTTCATTGCTTTCAGGATCCGGTCTGAACCGGACTGAACCGGTAGATGAAGATAAGGCATCAGAATGTCGATATTGCGGTGCGCTTCAACCAGTTCCAGGTTCATATCGCCGGGGTGGCTGGTGACATATCTCAGCCTTGCCAGGCCCTCTAATTCGGCAAGCTCATGCAGCAGACGGCCAAGACCCCATGAATTGCCATCCGTGCCATCCCCGTGCCAGGCATTGACATTTTGCCCAAGCAGGGTGATCTCACGCACACCCGCCCCACACAATTGCGTTGCTTCACGTAGAATCTGGGCCGCCGGCCGTGAAACTTCACTTCCTCTGGTATAGGGCACAACACAGAATGAGCAAAACTTGTCACAGCCCTCCTGAACAGTAAGGAAAGCCGTCACACCGCGGGCTTTCGTCCGGGCGCGGGTTGG
>QIIJ01000166.1 GCA_003232595.1 Aurantimonadaceae bacterium
AAGCGACGGAAGCAATTTACGCTCGGCCAGATCACCGGTGCCGCCAAATATGACGGCATCAAAAGGTTGAACCGGAATGATCTTGCTGGTCATGGTCGTGGCTTCCATTCAGTGGAATTTTTCATCAAAGCAGTCCTAATCTAATCGATTTAAATTGACCAGCAATTTGCATACCTGCTCTGATTGGCACTCAATACAGGCGAATCAGAGGTTATTACGAGAACAGATTTCGGGCAAATGTTTGTGACCTCTGATAACAAGGTCATCAAGCGGGTAAGTATTAGAAGTCTTTTGGTTAAGTGCATGATTCTGATTGCTGAACATGTTGCCTTGGCCACGGATAGCTGTATCAAAGATGGTTCAGAAACGTTGTGGCAGGTATTTGAAGAAAGTAGGTGTCAATGCAATATCATCTCAACGGTTTCAAACCCGGCAATCCAGCAATTTTAGAGCCCGCTGCGTATCATTTCAAACAGCGCACCCGAAAATATTGATGTTCTGATAATCGGCTGCGGCCCGGCAGGTCTGACATTAGCCGCACAGTTATCAGCCTTTCCTGGCATCACGTCTCGAATAATCGATGAAAAACCTGGCCGATTGATTATCGGTCAGGCAGATGGTATCGCGTGCCGTACAATGGAGATGTTCGAAGCCTTCGGTTTCAGCGAGCAGGTGCTGAAAGAGGCCTATTGGGTCAATGAGACATCGTTTTGGAAGCCGGACAGCAGTCAGCCGAAAAACATTATCAGAAGCAGCAGAATTAAGGACACCGAAGATGGATTGTCAGAATTTCCGCATGTGATCCTTAATCAGGCACGGGTGCATGATTTATTTCTCGATGTGATGCACAATTCGCCTCTGCGGCTCGAGCCGGACTATGCCCTCCGTCTGCTCAATCTTGAGATCGCCCCTGCGGTCGTCGAGGGAGGCAACGCAACTGCCTATCCTGTTACAGCCAGGTTGCAGCATGCAGGCTCTGAGCAACAGGGACAAATCGAAACCGTGAGGGCTCGTTATGTGGTTGGGTGTGACGGTGCACGCAGCATCGTGCGTAAATCTCTCGGACGAGACCTGCACGGGGATTCAGCAAATAAGGCATGGGGTGTCATGGATGTTCTGGCTGTCACCGACTTTCCCGACATAAGGTTGAAGTCGGTGATACATTCGGCTGAAGAGGGAAGCATCCTGATCATACCCCGGGAGGGAGGCTATCTTGTCCGCTTTTATATTGAACTCGACCAACTTAACAAAGATGAACGGGTTTCAGGCAGGAACATCACAACCGATCATTTGATCGCAGCAGCACAGCGAATTCTCCATCCTTTTACCCTTGAGGTGAAGGAAGTTGCCTGGTGGTCAGTGTATGAAATCGGCCAGCGACTTTGCGATAAATTCGATGATGTGCCTGAAGAGCAAGTTGAAACGCGCTTTCCCCGGGTGTTTATTGCTGGCGACGCCTGTCACACCCACAGCCCGAAAGCCGGTCAGGGCATGAACGTCTCTATGGGTGACAGCTTCAATCTTGCGTGGAAACTGGCATCGGTTATCCATGGCCGCAGCTTGCCACATATTCTGCATACCTATTCTGCGGAACGGCAATTGGTTGCCAAAGAGCTGATCGACTTCGATCGCCAGTTTGCCAAAATGTTCAGCGCCCGACCTAAAATTTCGGACGATGGCAAAAATGACAGCGTTGATCCCGCGGAATTTCAGCGATATTTTGTCAAGCATGGACGCTTCACGGCGGGAACAGCGATACGATATCACCCATCAATTATCTCGGCAAAGCCTGAATATCAGCATCTGGCCAATGGCCTGGCAATCGGCATGCGGTTCCATTCGGCACCGGTCATCCGCCTTGCAGATGCGGCACCTGTTAATCTGGGCCACACGGTAAAAGCAGATGGCCGCTGGCGCCTCATCGCATTTGCCAGCACAGAGGATCGAGCCGACCGGCCATCGGGAATACGAAACCTGTGCGAGTTTCTTACCGGTTCTCCAGCATCTCCGGTTCGAAAATATACGCCTGACGGTGCGGATATTGATGCGGTGATTGATGTCAGGGCCGTGTTCCAGCACAGCCATCGCGAGTTGGAAATTATGGCCATGCCTTCACTCCTCATTCCCCTGAAAGGGCAATTGGAACTTCGTGATTATGAAAAAATATTTTGCCCTGATCTCGGTGCTGATAGTGACATTTTTGAAATGAGGGGCATTGATCGAATGAAAGGCTGCATGGTTGTTGTCCGGCCAGACCAGTATATCGCCCACATTCTCCCGCTTGATGCTTATGCTGAACTATCTGCGTTTTTCGACGGTTTTATGATTTCAAAGCAGGCAATAAATTTGCTCTAGCATTGCGCTGCTCTTGTGATCTCCGGCAGGGCGACCTTTAAATTCCGTCAATAATAATCGCCGTGCAGTTCGCGTTGGCATGCCTGATGGCTTTAACGGGTGCGTAATCTTCGCTATCCAGAAATTTGCGGGCAGCAACCATGTCTGAAAACTCGATCATGACGATGCGGGTCGGTGACCAGAGATCACTTTCCACCACATCCATATCGCCGCCGCGGGCACGGTAGATACCGCCATGTTTTTCAACCAGTGGCCGGGCCAGCGCCTTGTATTCCTCATAAACCTTAGGATTGTTGATTTTTGTATCAACGATGACGTAAGCAGGCATATCAAGTCCTTTCGGGAGTTGTTAATTTTTTGCTGATTTGCGAAAATCGCTCGCCGGGTAGACCCCTAATATTCGTTTTTCCGCCGAAAAAAAACCCATTTCTTCGAGCGCAAAAGCCACATTCTCGTCTTCAGGATGACCTTCAATATCGGCATAAAACAGGGTGGCGGTGAAAGCCCCGTCAAGCTGGTAGGATTCGAGCTTGGTCATATTGACATTGTTGGTAGCAAAGCCACCCATCACCTTGTAAAGAGCGGCTGGAACATTGCGCACCCGGAAAATAAAGGTGGTAATTACCGGTCCGTTATTGGCCGGAGCAATTTTTTCCTCGCGGGACAGAATGACAAATCTTGTGGTGTTGTGATCGGCATCCTCCACATCGGGCATGATGATATCGAGCCCGTAAAGTTCCGCCGCCAGTCGCGGAGCAAGGGCGGCGCAGGCCGGGTCATCAAGCTCTGAAACCATGCGGGCTGAACCCGCCGTATCACCGCTGACAACCGGTCTCCAGCCATTTTCACGGATAATATTGCGGCATTGTCCGAGTGCATGCACGTGGCTGTAGACGGTGGTGATATCACCTGTTTTTGTACCCGGTCGCGCCATCAGCTGGAAGTGAATGGGTAGAAAATATTCACCGATTATATGCAAATTCGACTGCGGCAAAAGGTGGTGAATATCGGCCACACGTCCGGCGATGGAGTTTTCAATCGGAATCATCGCAAGATCGGCCCGGTTATTTTTCAGCGCGGAAAACGCATCCTCAAATGTGCCGCATGGCAGCGGTGCCATCTCGGGATACATTTCGCGGCTGGCGGTGTCCGAATTGGCACCGGGCTCTCCCTGGAAAGCTATTTTGCCAGTTTTATTATTCATCAGGTTTCCAGGTTATTCGGCCAGTGCAATTCTGGCCCGCTCCAAATCTGCGGCAGTATCAACACCAAGCGGAGCCGTGTCAACGACAATGGCATCAATCCGCATGCCTGCTTCAAGGGCGCGTAATTGCTCCAGTTTTTCACGTTTTTCAAGTTGTGATGGTTGAAGTGAAACAAATTCTGCAAGCGCTTTTCGCCGCCACGCGTAAAGCCCGATATGATGATAAAGCGGACCGTCACCATAAGGCGCCGTTGCACGGGTAAAATAAAGTGCGCGGAAAAACCCTTCGCCAATCGGGCTTCCGATCATTTTCACCACATTTGGATTGCTGCGCTCTTCAACAAGATGAATTTCAGCAACCAGGGTGGCGATATCAACATCAGGGTTTTCAAGTGGCTTGAGACAGGCACGAATCGATTTTGGATCAATTGTTGGCAAATCGCCCTGCATATTGATGATTGTATCAAATTCGCCAACCGGGTCGATCGTCTGCAGGGCTTCAAATATCCGGTCTGAGCCTGAGGCGTGGTGGCCTCCGGTCATTGCAGCTTCTCCGCCATGGTTTTCTATCGCTTTAGCAATTTCCGGCGAATCAGTTGCCACCACCACCCGTCCGACCTGCGCCTCCACCGCCCGTTTCCAGACGTGGACGATCAGCGGCAAACCGTTGATATCGGCCATCGGTTTATCAGGAAGTCTGGTTGAACCCATGCGGGCCGGGATTAGCACAATTGCGTTTGCTTTTGCGTGTTTTTCCATCGTTGATGTTGCTCGTGTCAATTGGTCACAATTTCGAACCCTTATAAGTGTTGCAAGACAGTTGCAAAAGTCATAGTTTCCGCGAAATTGTCGAGCCAATCAAACGTATTGCAGTAATTTGCAGCGTTGTCAGAAAACCGGAGCAGTGAGACCATGGACTCATATCAACTCAACAAGATAGCAGGAGCGGTGCTTGGAACGCTGTTTGTTGTGCTTTCTCTGTCATTCCTGTCTGATGCCATTTTTACCAGCAAGGTGCCGGAAAAACCGGGTTTTGTAATTGAGGTCAGCGACGGGGAACCTGCTGCCAAAGAAGCGGATGCGGCACCGTCACTTGAGCCGATTGCTCCTTTACTTGCTTCAGTTGATATTACAGTTGGCCAGAAAGCCGCAAGGAAGTGCATTGCCTGTCATACCTTTGAAAAGGGTGGTAAAAACAAAGTCGGACCCAATCTGTTTGGCATCGTCAATCGCGATATAGCATCAGTTGAAGGCGCCGCTTTTTCCTCTGCACTTTCCGAATACGGGGCCGGCAAGAAATGGACCTATGCTGAACTGAACGGTTTTCTCAAAAAGCCAAGGAGTTTCGTCAAAGGCACTTCGATGGGCTTTGCCGGGATAAAGAAAACCGCTGATCGCGCCGCGGTAATTGGCTATCTGCGCTCGCTTGCTGATACGCCAGCGCCCCTGCCGACAGAATAGTTGCGGGGGGATCAATTGAAGTCTGAAACCAGGCCATGTGCCCGGTTTTTTGTCTCCCGGTTCGTGAATCCTTTCCGTTCACGGTGGATTAAATTTTCGTTATTTTGCATAAATAGCCTGCAAGCCGCCTTAAATCCCCCTATGCTTGCGGCAAAACTGCATTATTCGGGAGTTTATTAATGAAGCGTGTGATCATTTCCCTGTTCCTTTTGTTTCTTTGGTCCGCGACCGGACCGGTGCTTGCCGGTAACGGGGCCGAACCGGACAAATGGTCCTATGCAACTGCCCTCACCGGCACCCCTAAATATCCACTGGATTTCCCCAATTTTGACTATGTCAATATCAATGCCCCAAAAGGCGGGCGGGTTCGGATGTCTTCATTTGGTGGTTTTGATACATTCAATCCGATGCTGCCCAAAGGCGAAGCGCCCGATGGCATGGGGTTGATTTACGAGTCCCTGATGGCCTCATCTCTGGATGAATTGGATATATCGGCAATGTA
>QIIJ01000215.1 GCA_003232595.1 Aurantimonadaceae bacterium
TTTCAGGATGCGGTTTCCCGGATGGATGAATGTCCGTTGGGGGCGGCCGCCCTTGCCGGGACTGGCTTTGATATTGACCGCCATGAAACAGCTAATGCGCTCGGGTTTCGTGAGCCGACGCGTAATTCGCTTGATTCGGTTTCCGACCGGGATTTTGCCCTCGATTTTCTTGCGGCTGCGGCAATTTGCGCCATGCATCTGTCCAGGCTGGCAGAAGAAATTGTCATCTGGTCAACCCCGCAATTCGGTTTTGTACAACTGTCTGACCGGTTCTCGACCGGTTCTTCGATCATGCCGCAAAAGAAAAACCCGGACGCAGCGGAACTTGTGCGGGCAAAAATCGGACGTATCAACGGCGCGCTGGTCTCGTTGCTGACGGTGATGAAGGGGCTTCCACTGACCTATTCCAAGGATATGCAGGAAGACAAGGAAGTGGTTTTTGATGCCGCATTAACAATCGAGCTTTGTATTGCGGCCATGACCGGGATGATTGGTGATATCTCGATCAATGAGGAGAATATGGCAAAGGCTGCCGGTTCCGGCTATTCCACCGCAACTGATCTGGCCGACTGGCTGGTGCGTGAGATCGGCCTGCCATTTCGTGAGGCGCACCATATTACCGGTCGGGCAGTGGCAAAAGCCGAGGACAAGGGGTGTGAACTTTATGAACTTGATCTGACGGAACTCCAATCAATCGAAGCCGGTATCAACAGCACGGTGTATGAGGTGCTGAGCGTTGAAAATTCTGTTAAAAGCCGTACCAGCTTTGGTGGAACAGCGCCGCAAAATGTGGCAAATCAGATTGCCTATTGGCGAAACAGACTGGAAAATGAATAATTGACCGCAAACGGGTTCAGGCAACATAATTTGACTGGACAGGCCACAGCAGATATTCAAAATGGGAATTCCTGTTGTGCAATGGTGCATAAAGTATTGTGGAGAGTTTCGGCGTGAAATATCTGACAAGAATTGGTTCTTATACAATTGTGGCGGTGCTGGTTTCCGCTGTTCTTGTTGGCTGTGGCCGTCGTGGTCCGCCGATTGCACCCTCCAATGTGCCATTGAGCGAGGAAGAAAAGAAAGCCGGGGTCGAGCGCAAAAAGAAGGTGCCGGACAAGCGGTTTATTCTTGACGGTCTGCTTGAATAGGCCGGTTTCTTTTGTTCCGACAGGTGAAATCCAGTGAATCATTTTGACTATCAGCAGGGCATTCTGCACGCCGAAAGTGTTGCCATTCCACGTATTGCAAGCGAGGTCGGCACGCCGTTTTATTGTTATTCAACGGCAACCTTGAAGCGGCATTATGAGGTGTTCTCGGAAGCATTCAGCGAACTGGATGCGCTTGTTTGTTATGCCATGAAGGCCAATTCCAACCAGGCCGTGCTGAAAACACTGGCCAATCTGGGCTCTGGTGCAGATGTGGTGTCAGAAGGAGAGCTTCGCCGGGCTATTGCTGCAGGAATACCCGCCAGCAAGATATTGTTTTCTGGCGTCGGTAAATCAATACGCGACATCGACTATGCGCTTTCACAGGATATCCTGTGTTTCAATGTGGAATCGGAGCCTGAACTTGAGCGCCTGTCCGATCGTGCTGTTGCTGCAGGAAAAACTGCGCCGGTATCGTTTCGCATCAATCCGGATGTGGATGCCCGCACCCATGTCAAGATTTCAACCGGCAAGGCCGAGGATAAATTTGGCGTGGCCTGGCATGATGCAATCCGCATATATGCAAGGGCCGCCGAGCTGCCCGGTATTCAGGTATGTGGCATTGATATGCATATTGGCAGCCAGATTACCGAACTTGAACCCTTTGATGCCGCAATTGCGCGACTGGGCGAACTGATTGTACAATTACGTCTTGAGGGCCATACGATTGAGCACATTGATCTTGGTGGCGGTTTGGGTATTCCTTACCGCGATGACAGTGAGGTGCCACCGGACCCGCTTGCTTATGCTGCTGTGGTCAAACGGCAGGTCAAGGCGCTGGACTGCAAGGTGTTTTTTGAACCCGGGCGGCTGATTGTCGGCAATGCGGGAATTCTGGTGACCCGGGTCGAATATGTTAAAACCGGCCACAACAAGACCTTCGTTGTTGTTGATGCGGCCATGAATGACCTGATCCGGCCAACGCTCTATGAGGCATGGCATGAAGTCAGGCCGGTTGAACTGGGTGCTGCCAATGCGCCGCGAATTGTTGCCGATATCGTCGGCCCGGTATGTGAATCCGGCGATTATCTGGCCAAAAACCGCGAAATTACGCCGGTAAAACAAGGTGAATTGATTGTTGTCGGTTCTGCCGGTGCCTATGGGGCGGTACAATCGGGCACTTATAATTCGAGGCTGCTTGTTCCTGAAGTGATGGTTAGTGGCGAGCGTTATCACGTGATTCGCCCACGGACCTCTTTTGATGAATTGATTGGTCTTGATTCAGTCCCCGATTGGCTATCTTGAGGCAGTCTGTTCACATTAAGGTCAGAAATTGACGATTTGCCTCGTCTTTGCCTGTTTGTGGATGTTATAGTTCAATATCTCTCAATTCATGCGAGGTAAATTTGACCGAAAACGTGCCAGATTCAGCTGAAACTCAGGAATTGCCCAAGGTGTACAGCCTTTCGGGCGCGCGGATTCTGACCGGAATAATGATTGCCTGGGAACGATTCTGGCCGCTTGTGTTGCCTTTGTTGCTGGTTGTCGCGGGATTTTTAATTGTTTCGTGGTTTGGCATCTGGATGCTTGTGCCTGGTTTTCTGCGGATAATTCTACTGGCAATTTTTGGCATTGCAGCCATTGCAGGCCTTTGGCCCCTGCGTCTATTCAGGCTGGCATCAACCAGTGAGATTGACACCAGGATTGAGCAACGTTCGGGGCTTCTGCATCGCCCGGTAACAGCCCAGACAGATGCTCTTGCTGCAGGCGGTAACAGCCACTTTTCAGAAGCTCTGTGGCATGAACATCGCCAAAGAATGAACAAAAAACTTACCGGTCTTAAAACCGGTGCGCCCCTGTTGAGGCTTGCCGAAAGGGATCCCTTCGGACTGCGGGCTGTCGTAATTTTGATCCTGTTTGTGGCATTCGGTTTTGCCGGCGGCAATCATTTGTCGCGCATTCAGGATGCGTTTCGACCCAGCGGCGCGGTCGCTGCACAATTGGCGCGTCTTGATATCTGGGTTTCGCCACCTGCCTACACCAACAAACCACCGCTATTTTTAAAACGGGCCGGCAATGATCTTAATGAAAATGACGCAGTTCGTGTTCCCGAAGGCAGTCAGCTTGTTATCCGCATTGTCGGTGAATATACGCCTTCATTTACCTACATAGTTGCCGATGGTGCAAAATCGCTGGAACCGGTTGAGAAAAATGCAGATGCCACATCTGGTGATGGTGAGACCGAATACCGCTTTGTTCTGAATGAAACCGGCTTTGCGCGATTAACCTACAATGATGATCTGCTTGGCAAATGGCAGTTTGACATAATTCCCGACAAAGATCCGATCATCCGATTTGATGCGCCGCCGAAGCGTGGCAAAGGCCGCATGCTCGATCTGGCGTTTTCTGTTGAAGATGATTATGGCGTGACTGATGCAGTTGCTGAAATTCGTTTGCCAACTGCAAATGACCCGTTGGCGCGACCTCTTGTTAAGCCGCCGGATATCAATCTTGCCCTTCGACGCAACCAGGCACGGAAGGGGGAAGTCAAATTATCGCGTGATCTTTCCCAACACCCCTTTGCAGGTGGCAGGGTGGTGATCACGCTTGTGGCCAAGGACGGCGCGGACCAGACCGGAAGAAGCAAAACGCTTGAAACCATTTTACCGATGCGGTTTTTCACCAAACCATTGGCAATGGCGCTGATCGAGCAACGGCGCATTCTGGCGGGTGATGCCCGTAACGCACGTGACGTTGCTTCCATGCTTGACATCATTACCAATACAGCCCCTGAGGAGTTCATACCAAAATACGGTACTTATCTTGGCTTGCAGGTTATTTATCGCCAGATTGCGCGGGCAAAAACGGATGATGAATTGCGGGATGGTCTGGAGCTTATATGGGAGATGGCGCTGGCCATTGAAGATGGTGATTTAAGTGATGCGGCTTCGCGGTTGCGGGAGGCACAGGAGGCTCTGAAAAAAGCAATTGAAGAAGGTGCTTCCGACGAGGAAATATCCCGCCTGATGAATGAGCTTCGAGAAGCGATGACCGCCTATCTGGAAGAAATGACCAGGCAGATGGCACGTAATCAGGAAAACCAGAATCTGGCCCAGAACCAGAACAGCCAGACCCTGCGCAAACAGGATCTGGATCGGCTGATGGACAGAATTGAAAATCTTGCGAAATCCGGATCAAAAGACGCCGCCCAGCAATTGTTAAGCGAATTGCAGCAGATGATGGATCAGTTGCAGGCCGGTCGGCAGCAAAATCAACGCCAGCAAGAGGGCGATGCATTCAACCGTGAAATGAACAATCTTGCAGAAATGATGCAACAGCAGCAGAACCTGCTTGATGAGACATTTCGCATGCAAAACCAGCGGCCTCAAAATCAACAAGGCGATCAGCAAAACCAACGCCCGCAACAAGGTCAGCAAGGTGAGCAGGGACAACAACAGCCCCAAAGGAACGGCCAGCAAAGCCAACAGGGCGAAATGACCCCCCAGGACTATGCCGACGCGATGAGACAGTTGCAGCAGCAACAGGGCGCGCTGCGCGATCAACTGCAGGAGATGATGAGGAACCTGGAACAGATGGGCGTTAATCCGGGCCAGGAGCTTGGTCAGGCAGGCCAGGCAATGGGCAAGGCTGAGCAATCCCTCGGCAGGGGTGAAAATGGCGAAGCCATGGGTCAGCAGGGTGAAGCGCTGAATGCGCTTCGTCGAGGCGCGCAGTCTATGATGCAGCAAATGCAGCAGAATATGGCCGGTCAGCGTGGCGGTACAGACCAAAACGGGCAACAACGCAATGACAATGCGAGAAATGATCCGCTGGGTCGCCAGCAACGCACGAGGGGCCCGAATTTTGGCAGCGATGTCAAGGTGCCGGACGAGATCGACGCTCAGACCGCGCGTGAAATTCTCGAAACGATACGTCGTAAACTGGCCAACCCCGCTTTGCCAAAAATAGAGTTCAATTATCTTGACCGGCTGTTGAAACGCCAGTAGTTGGAACTCAAACTACAATGGAATTGTGATAACCACACAACGCCGTGCGCTGTCGACCTCCTCAACAAAGAACCCGTACACAATGCAAATGGCAGTGACCGATTCAGGATTTGAGGCGAAAAGAAAATATACCTTTCAGGCAATTTTGTTTATCTCGTTTACTTTGGTTTCCCTGATACTTTTTCGTACGTTTCCTCATGTGGACATCTATGTGTCCCAACTCGTGTTTGAAGAAAAACCCTGCGACCCGGGTTCCGCCAGCAGCATTGTTTGCGGATGGTTTCCGTTCCAGTTCAACGATGCCCTGAATGCGGCCAGAAAACTCAGTTTGAGGTTACCATTTTTGCTGATTACAGGCGTCGTTGTCTATCTTTTGTACCAACTGACAATCAATCCGCGAACAACCGGGCTGGAGCTCAAAAAATCCGGTCTGGTAATTTGGACACTGCTGATTGGGACCGTCGGAATAATCAATCTGGTGTTGAAGGAAATCTGGGGTCGCCCGCGCCCCTTTGAGGTTGAGGTTTTTGGCGGCAAAAATCCCTTTGTTCTGCCGGGAACAATTGCAGAATATTGTGACCGAAACTGCTCTTTTACTTCCGGCGAAGCATCAAGTGCTGCCTGGTTGTTTACCCCGGGGCTGGCGCGCTCTGGTCGGCATCATGATTGCCGCCTATGTAATTTTTTTCAGCGGATTACGGGTTGCGGTTGGCAAACATTTCCTCAGCGATGTAACCATTTCGATCCTGATTACACTCAGTGTGTTTTTTGTTTTAAGGGCGGCTTTCCAAACTGAAAGAATTACAGACTGGTTTGACAGGCTTGCCGGATGGTCCAACCAGCTTGCTTTTGACCGGTGGTCAAAATAGGCAAAGCCCGGCAGTCCGCATCCGCCTCTTGTAAGAAAAATCAATCCGGTTAAAGTGCCGCCAAAATTCTCCGGCCCGCTGATACCCGATGAAAGTACAAAATGAACAAGTTTAGCAAAAATGATATCAATAAAGTTGTTCTGGCCTATTCCGGCGGGCTGGACACATCGATCATTTTAAAATGGCTGCAAGAGGAATATGAGGCCGAGGTGGTGACCTTTACAGCCGATCTTGGGCAGGGTGAAGAACTGGAGTCGGCGCGCCGCAAGGCTGAATTGCTTGGAATTAAGGAAATATATATCGATGATCTGCGGGAAGAGTTTATTGCTGATTTTGTCTTCCCGATGTTTCGTGCCAATGCGGTTTATGAGGGAACCTATCTGCTTGGTACATCGATTGCCCGCCCGCTGATTTCGAAGCGCCTTATTGAAATTGCCCGCGAGACCGGTGCAGATGCGATTGCTCATGGTGCGACCGGCAAGGGTAACGACCAGATACGCTTCGAACTGGCGGCCTATGCGCTCAATCCGGAAATCAAGATCATCGCGCCTTGGCGGGACTGGGACTTCAAATCGCGTACCGACCTGCTCGAATTCGCTGAAAAGCACCAGATTCAGGT
>QIIJ01000197.1 GCA_003232595.1 Aurantimonadaceae bacterium
AGTGCCCGAGAAAGCGAGTTAATTGCCTCACTCGACAGCGCCACCAGCAAGATCATTCAGATCAGCAGCCGACTAAGGTCTCCTGACCAGTCTTCAGCGAATTAACTGGTTTTTTCCTGCATTCAACCCTATGATGGGCGCGACGTTGCTGCGCGGTTCGCTCGGAAACTATCCCTGGGCCTTACCGATCCTTAAGGGAGCTGTCACTGATTAAGCTCGTGGGCTTTTTCACACGGTGCCCACCTACTTTGTAGGTTCCCAGGATCAGAACTCTAACGGCCGAAGTGGCGCGTCACCCAATACTGTCGGGCAAGCTGATTTGTGAAGTCTCCAATCACCCATTCAAAAGAAAAGCTGCCAAAAGAAAAGCTGCGCCAAACTGTTCTGGCGCGCCGTGACAGGCTTGATCCGGTTGATCGTATTGAAAAAAGCCTCGCTGCCTGCGAATTTGGCAGCCAGTCCCTGCCAATCAAACCGGGTGTAATTGTCTCCGGTTTCTGGCCAATCCGGTCGGAAATAGACCCACGGCCATTCATGTCATTTTTACAACAATCCGGTGCCAGGCTTTGTCTGCCGGTAGTTTTGGACAGCAAAACAATCGAATTTCGTCAATTGACCCCCAATTCAACCCTGACAGATACCGGTTTTGGAACCAGGGGGCCTGGACCTGACGCTGAAATTCTCACCCCGCAAATTATCCTTGTTCCGCTCGCAGCATTTGATCCCGAGGGCGGCAGGCTTGGTTATGGAGCAGGATTTTATGACCGTGCAATTGACAAACTGAAAAACAGGGGCGAAACCCCTCGACTGGTCGGTTATGCATTCTCTTGTCAGCAGACGCGCAAAGTGCCAATGGAAGCCCATGATCAACCGCTGCACATGATCATAACTGATGCCGGAACAATTTCGGTTTCAGAAAATTTTCGGCCACCCGCCGGATAATCTTTGAAAGCAAAATTGATGAGGCTGCTATTTCTTGGAGACATGGTCGGACGGACCGGACGGACCATTGTCTTTGATCTCTTGCCGGGGCTGATCGAGAGGCACAATATCGAATTTGTTGTTGTCAACGGTGAAAATGCGGCAGCCGGATTTGGAATTACCGAAAAAATATTATTACAAACCCTGGAAGCCGGTGCCGATGTGGTAACCACCGGCAATCATGCATTTAAACAAAAGGAAGCCTTGTCGTTTTCAGCCCGGCAGGAGCGTTTTTTGCGCCCGACAAATTATCCCGGCGGCACACCGGGACGGGGCGCCAATCTCTATGAGGCGCGAAACGGTGCCCGGGTGCTGGTAAGCAACATAATGGGCACAGTTTTTATGCACCCCTGCCTCGATGACCCGTTTCAGGCCGTTGAAAGGGAACTGGCAGCATGCCCGCTTGGCGAAGGCGCTGATATAATAGTCATCGACTTTCACGCCGAAGCAACCAGTGAAAAACAATGTTTTGGTCACTTTGTTGATGGCAGGGTTAGCCTCGTTGCCGGCACCCACACCCACATTCCAACGGCAGATCACCAGATATTGCCCGGTGGCACCGCCTATATGTCCGATGCAGGCATGTGCGGTGATTATGACTCATCCCTTGGCATGGAAAAGGAAGAACCGCTCAACCGCTTCCTCAACAAAGTGCCAAAAGGAAGAATGGAACCAGCCACAGGCCCCGCAACTCTTTGCGGAATTGCGGTTGAAATCGATGAAAATACAGGTTTAGCAACCGACATTGCACCAATTCGCCTCGGAGGTCGGCTGGAAGAAGTTTTACCGGGGTTTTGGTAATAACGCCTGCTAGCGTACTGCCTGCCCAAGCCTGGCCCAGTCCCGGCCATCAAGAATGGTTAAAAATTCCTCTTGCGTCATCGAGCGGGCAAACAGAAACCCCTGCCCCATCATGCAGCCAAGTTCGCACAGTTTAATATGCTGCTCTTTCGATTCAATGCCCTCGGCAACACAACTGATATCAAGATGAAAACACATATCAATAATTGAGGAAATCAGGCTGCGTGTTCTTTTGCTGTCGCAAACACCGTCGACAAAGCTTTTGTCGATCTTGATCTTGTCGAAAGGCAGATCACGGATCTGACCCATGCTGGAATATCCCGCACCAAAATCATCAAGGGCGATCTTGACACCCGCCTGCTTCAAATTTGTAATCGTTGTCCTTGCCCGTTGAACATCCTTCATAATCGCGGTTTCAGTCACCTCAATCTCAAGCTTTTTTGGATTAAAGCCATGATGAAGCATGGTTGAAAGAATTTTCAACCCGACACTGGGCCTGGTCAGATGGTCCGCAGAAAGGTTGAAAGACAGAAAAATGTCGTCCGGCCAGCACTTTGCAGCGACAATTGCCCTTTGAAACAGGTTTTCCGTAAGCTCTGCAATCAGGCCTGTTTGCTCGGCAATCGGAATAAATCGCGCCGGTGAAACAGTGCCAAGATCAGAATCTTCCCAGCGTGCCAGTGCTTCCATACCCAGAATACGCCCGTCAGATAAATCAACAATAGGCTGAAAATGCACTTCGATGGAATCATCAGCTATCGCCTTGCGTAGCGCCTGTTCAGTTTTCGAGCGCCGCATGGCAGTTTCTGCCATTTCAACTGAAAATACCACTGTGCCGCCGCGATTGAGCGCCTTGGCTTTGTAGAGCGCAAGGTCCGCCCGTTCGATGACACGACCAGGTTTTGAACGCCCCTGTCTGACCAGGCAAAACCCGCAAGACCCTGATAGATGAGCCGAAACTGACTCCGCAACAAATGCCGCACGAAGTGAATCACATAATCGTTCTCCAAGTTCTGTTGCATCTTCCTCAAGGCCAATATTATCGGCAATAATTGCAAATTCGTCACCACCCAGCCTGGCTACAAATCCTTCATCGCCTATCACAGATGCCAATCGCTCTCCAACTTCGATGAGAACCGCATCTCCAACCGCGTGGCCATGAATATCATTGACCGGTTTAAATCCGTCCAGATCAACGATCGCAACACCAAAACGGTCAATCCTGTCGCTGGCAATGAGGTCAATTTTCTGCTGAAGCTTCGATAGGAAACTCCGCCTGTTCGGCAGGCCGGTCAAGGGATCGGAAAAAGCAATATTGGTGGCAAATATGCGGGCTTTTTCCGCAACCTCGTTTTTCCGGGCCAACTTCCACCGTGCGATGACATTGTCAATAAACGCCCGATATATGACGGTGTTCACGCCGATAGCCAGTAATGAAAAGACAAAATAGACGGCAGACAAGCGGATCATCACCGTGTCTCCCGTCAAGTAAGCCACCGTTGAAATCAGGATACTGGAACTGACATTAATAAAAAACGAAGTTGCAGGAATGGCGTTAATGCAAAACGAGGATACCAAGGCTGCAGTCCATACCGTAAATGCTATCGCTGTTATGTGATCTGACGGACCCTGGTTTAGAAAAGTGAGAACGAAACCCAAATAGCCAAGATTCAGCAATGAACCAAGAATCGTAACACCTCTCAGATCTCTTTTTATGATTGATAATTCAGGTTCATTTTTTGCCCAGAAATATTTGCTCCAGTAAACCAGCCGCAAGAAAAAGAATAAGAAAAGGACTGACGGTACATAGATATAAAACACAGGAGGCATTTGCTGCCAAAAGGTAAATGAAAATACGCCAACGCCGATTGAATAAACGATATAGAGAAACGGCAGGGTTTGCCGCAACACAGCATGCTGTTGGCGAAGCACGGCTTCCTTTAATAAACTATCTGCCTTTACCGCCCTTGGCCAAAGATTTGGCAATAATTTTTTCATTAATTCCAACCATCCACCGGTGCTGAATGTTGGTAGTTACAAGATAGTGGTTAAATTGACGTAAGGTCTTAAGGCTAACAAACTGTAACTATTAGTCGATTCCGGGTTCTCAGGCGCGGTTTACAAGAGCAAGCAATTGCGGATGGATCTGCTCATTTCCGGCAACTATATCGCCACTTTTGAACATATTGTCGCGATCTTCAAAATCGCTGACAAACCCACCTGCTTCACGCACTATCAGTGATCCCGCTGCAATATTCCACGGAGAAAGCCTGGACTCCCAGTAGCCGTCAAAGCGGCCCGCGGCGATATAGGCAAGACTGAGGGCCGCAGAACCGGTGGCGCGAATACCACCAGCTTCTGCCATCACATAGCGTTGCCGGGTAAGGAATTTTTCATGGTGTTTCCTGCCCAGACCGGGAATGCCACAACACAAAAGGCACTGAACCAGATCACGACGTCCGGCCACCCTGAGGCGGCGGTTATGCAAATATGCACCCTGCCCGCGCTCGGCGGTAAAAAGTTCATCAGTGACGGGATTATAGATCACGCCGGCTGCCATAACCCCTTGTGTTTCCAAACCGATAGAAATGGCAAACATCGGATTGGAATGCAAAAAATTGTTTGTTCCATCAAGGGGGTCGACAATCCAGCGGTGTTGGCTGTCGGGGCCTTTGATTGCGCCACTTTCTTCAAGCAGCATTGAATATTCAGGCCGTGCCTTTCGCAAATAGCCAGCGATTGTCTCTTCGGCTTTTCGATCAGCAGCTGATACAAAATCACCAGGCCCTTTGACTGAAACCTGCAGGTTTTCAACTTCGCCAAAATCACGGGTTAATCCGCGCCCGGCCTTCATCGCCGCCTCGACCATAACATTCAATATTGCAGATCGCGCCATCGGGCACTCCAGTTATTCATGTGATTTTTTGCCGGATTGGATGCGGGTGGAAATAACAAAAACATCCAGATATCGCACCCCGGACTGTAGTGTGGTTTGTGGTTAGGAGAAATCAACCGGGAAGTCCACATGGACACAACAAATAACTGCTGGCAATTCGCACCATGCTCCCTATCGCGCCCTCCAGGAATTGGCGGCTGAAATGGCTTTTTTTTGTTCTTCGCTGCTTAGCGCCCGAAACATGACATCCAACTCCCGATCACTCTTGCCGGCACGGCGCGCCAGAATGTGCCATTTGGAAGCCTTGATAATATCTCGTTCGGTTCCCAATCCGAAGGCATACATCCGCGAAAGTCGGTTTTGAGCAATCGCATTTCCCTGATCCGCGGCCAGCATAAACCAGTTTAGAGCGGCATTTTCATCCTTGGGCCCTCCTTTACCGATTGCCATCCAGATACCGA
>QIIJ01000091.1 GCA_003232595.1 Aurantimonadaceae bacterium
AGGTGCCCTTATTGACTGACATCATAATCCCTGTTGATCTTTGGGAAGAGGATTCCGAAGCTGTTATCACGAGTTGGCTTGTCAGTGATGGCGCCAGTGTAAAAAATGGCGCACTTCTCGCGGAAATTATGACGGAGAAAATCCAGCATGAAATAGAGGCGCCGATTGCGGGTACACTGGAGATCACGAAACAGGTCGATGACATTGTCAAAAAAGGCGATGTGATCGGAAGGATTGAGTAGTGGCAGCACCTGTTTCCAAATGCGTGACCATCATTCCTTTGCGCGGTATCCGTGGATGTTGGAATCAGCTCAACTCACCCATCATGCCCAATGTGACATGACAGGATTGAATACCAAAAAAAAGCAACTTGCAGAAAATGGTACCAAAGTATCCGCCGAAGATTTGTTCATTGAAGCTGTGTCTAACACATTGCCTCGCCATGTTGATTTGAATGGGACAGTATCCAGTAAGGAGGTACATCTTTCAAAACCAATCCACATCAGTGTGGCCATGGCTCTGCCGGGGAGTTTGCTCGTTGCGCCTGCAATTTTTGACACTCAGGAAAAGTCACTCAAAGAATTACGCGCAGCACGCCAAGATCTTGCAACCCGTGCAAAAACGAACAAACTAACCGTCACTGAAATGACTGGTGGGACTTTTTCAGTAAGCAACCTGGGCCTCAGCCGCGTCCATCACTTCACGCCAATTTTGAACACCCCTCAGATTGCCATATTGGGCATCGGTTGTGCCACAAAAAAGGCGATCAGGCTCGAAGATGGCTCCGTAGACTTTCGTTCTTTCGTTGGGCTTTCATTGACGTTTGATCATCGAGCCGTCGACGGTGCCCCTGCGGCTGATTTTCTGACCGATTTGTGCCAGGAAATCGAACGTTATGGGCAATAGGATGTCGGCTTCACTCAATCCACAATGCTGAAGTACATTCCGATTGCAGATGCGCTCGCTCATGAAGCAACTATGCTTAATCGTGTTGTTCGGGGCGAAAACCTTTTTGAATGTTTCTTATGGGAGACTGATCAATGTCTTGTCGCCCCACGGGCGCATGAGAATAAAGTGAGTTTCAGAGTCGCCAGCAACATGAGCGCTCAGGAAGATTGGCCAGTTTTTCATCGCAATACCGGTGGCGATGTGACCCCTCAGGGGCCGGGCATCGTCAATCTATCCATCGCCTACGCGGCAGCAAAAGATATACGTCCATCAATTGCCGATAGTTACCGTCAATTGTGTGAGCCGATATTCTGGGCGCTTGGCAGGTTCAATATTGAATCTGAATGTGGTTCGGTCGCAGGCGCCTTTTGTGACGGCGCCTACAATATTACAATTGCTCACCGAAAATTTGCTGGAACAGCGCAGAGCTGGCGACGGACTAAATGGGATAAAAACCGGTGCGCTGTTTTTTCCCACGCGCTCCTCTTGGTTAATCCAAGTTTGGATGACAGCACTGATGCAATAAACCGGTACTATGAACGTAGTGGCATTTCCCGGCGGGTCCGGCGTGATGCTCACATCACCCTTTCAGAAAAGATTGGAAAATCGCCCGCAGCGACCGATCATATCTTTTCAACATCCCTGTACATGCGTGCTCGTACAAAACTTGAAATGTTAACAACCGGTACACTCACAGCGCTGCCAGCGACAACTCGAACTTGGAATACTGAAAACGAAAAAGGAGCATATTATAGCTAATGAAGTACACTGGTTTTTAGAGCTGTTCATCAAAGATAACAAACTTGATGAATTCAAAATCGTTATGGATGAACTGGTAGCTGCAACCAAAAATGAGAGTGGAACACTGATCTACGAATGGTATTTTAACGATGAAAACACCGTATGTAATATCTATGAGCGGTTTGCGGATTCAGAAGCGGCGATGACTCATCTCGGTAGCTTTGGAAATTTTGCCGATCGTTTTTTGACAACAGTAACTCCAACCAGATTAACCGTTTTTGGAAATCCAGATGCTGCGGTCAAAGAAATACTTGCAGGATTTTCGCCGGTCTACTTGAGGTTTGAAGCCGGTTTCGCCCGATAGCGTTACCAGCCTTTGTTCCATGCAAAAATGCCGGGCGAAAGCATGGCATTTTCGCATCTTGAGTCGTAGTTCCCTTGTAAAAAAGTTTAGAATTACCTTTTAGAGCGGCCTTGCTATTTCATGTGCGGCCATTTTTCGATGCATGGTTGCCCGGCTAACACCAAGTCGCCTTGCTGCTTTTGTAACATTCCAGTCTTCGTTTTCTAGGGCTTCGAGTAATTTCATTTGCTCCAAATCCTGGCGCGTTTCGTTTAGCGTACGTGTGGAGGCCATTCTGGTTGGCGGCAACATTTGCGCTGCAACAGATGGGGATAGCTTCCCACTGGCCTGAATAATTTCTGGTGGCAAATCTTCAGGGCGCAAAATTTTTCCTTTACAACAGGCAATCCCATATCGAACTGTGTTGATCAACTGTCTGATATTGCCCGGCCAATTGTGCCGAAGAATAATCTGCATAGTTTCTTCAGTAATATCTATATCGCCGTCAGCTTCGTTGTTGATGAGAGTCTGGACGACCTCTTTAAAGTCTGTGCGCTCGTGCAAGTTTGGAATGGTTATTTTTGCGCCGTTTAAACGATAATACAAATCTTCACGAAACTGGTTGTTCGCGACCAGGTCATCCATATCTTTGTGAGTTGCGCATATAAAGTTGATATCAACCTGAACAGGTTTTACCGCGCCTAAGGGCGTCACTTCATTTTCGGAGAGCACGCGGAGAAGTCTTCCTTGCAATTCCATCGGCATATCGCCAATTTCATCAAGCATCAGGGTACCATGATTGGCGGCGATTATCTTGCCTGTTTTACCCTGGCTCAAACCACCAGTGAAGGTCCCGGGAGAATAGCCAAACAGCTCACTGTCGAGCAGTGATTCTGACGAGGCAGAACAATTGACCACAATGAAAGGGCTTTTTGCCCTGTTGCTTTCCATATGCATTGCATTGGCAAAGGCATCCTTGCCAACACCAGTCTCGCCCTGGAGCAATATTGGAATACCGTTGTTCAACAAACGTCGACATAGAGAAATGTTTTTGATCATTGCCTTGTCTGAACCAGCAAGTTGATCAAAACTAAGGGTGTGGGAGTTGTTGTGCGCCTTCCCAGGTACCCGAATTGAGCGAAATTGCGAGGTGGCCGGCGGCCTTGATGACAACTTGATCTTTGGCACCATCAATGGCTTTACAAAGCATGTTCTTGCGTTTGCTACCTCAACATGCATGGTGCGTCCGACCGACGATAACAATTGGTCCACATTGGCATTCATGTAATCAGCTAGTGGACGGCCAATCTGGGATTGCTGACTTTGTTTATCCAGAATATCCGAAGCGGTTTTTGTTATACCCTCAATGTCGCCTCCAGATGCTATGGCTACCAGGGCATTTGCTTTTGAAGAGAAACCATCGTTCAGTTCGATAATCAGGCTGCTAGTGTAATGTTGAAGAAAAACTTCTGCCTGCATACCTGCTGTCAAATGAGATATCGCAAACCGCACAAAAGCCAGAAGTTCTCTGTTTTGTGTGTCTATTCCCGAAAGATCAACAGTGCCGAGAACCTCATTTTTGTGATCCAGGAATGGTGCCGCCGTGCAGGTAAACGGTTTGAACGAGTTTAGAAAATGATCATCGCCAGAAATCGTATGGGTTTTTCCTGAAAGGATTGCCATGCTGATAGCATTTGTTCCAGAATGCTCTTCGCCCCAAACAGTGCCGCACTTGAGGCCTTTCTGGGAAAGAGACTTTGCAGCGTTGCTGTCAGAAAACTCCTCAACAACAACACCGTCCGCATCTGAGATCATAACGCAAAAGCCAGCCTCCTGGGCAATTGATCGTATGCTGCGCACGCCTTGGCTGTTTCGCGCCAAGATACCTTGAATAGAGCCTCGTCGGTCTGAAACTTCAGTCGAAAGCAGCCGTTTTGGTCTGTGGCGCTCTTCTCTGACAAGGCGGTGTTGGTCGGCACAACGTAAATGCGATTGAGCAACTACGCTTCGATTGATTTCGGCATAACCCATATTTTCCTCCCAGAGAAGATGTTATATGACGGTTGATTGGTAATCCTGAATACCTATTCGGTAGTTTTCCTCGAATGATCCTCTATCTTGGTTGGGCATCAACAACTAGGTCTTGCTGCGACTGTATTAGCTCCATTTAATAGAGCACCCGATCGACGGGGTTTGGTGTTTTGGCCCGTTGCCGGTTTCAGCGATTAATCGCATTGCATCGAGTAATTCTGTCTTTCGAACCTGTGGGTTTCCCATTTTGGCATCATCCAGCCTTCCGCGATATTGTAATTCACTTATGTTGTTAAGTCCAAAAAAATCTGGTGTGCATACGGCACCGTAGGCGCGACCCACCTTTTGATCCTCATCAACCAGATATGGAAACGTAAAACCGTAGCGCTCCGCAAACATCTTCATAAAGCGAGGACTGTCGTCGTGAATATATCGATAATCGTTTGACATTACCGCAAGCACACCAAAACCCATATCCTGCAATGTTTTCATATCAGTAGAGAATCGATCAGCTATTGCCTGAACATAAGGGCAATGGTTGCAAATAAAGGCAATCAGCAGCCCATTTGTACCCATAGCATCTGCTACGCTGTACACATTACCATCAGGGTCGGCCAAACTGAATTCAGGGGCTTTCCAGCCAAAATCGCAAACGGGTGAATCAAGCAGCATTTTGTCATTCCCAGGTTGAATATTAGTCGAGTGTTGAACTTACCTCACATAGTGTGAGGCAAGTTCTGTATTTTGACAGGCGGTCAGGCAGCTTTGATTTTTTCAGCCGACCAGGCATTTGGAGCAAACGCATCATCAAGAGGTGTTTCACCTATGTGATTTGTGTAGTTTGACATGGTCTTCAATGCAGTACCAAGTACAACTTCCAGTATATTTTGTTGAGTGTA
Source organism: Aurantimonadaceae bacterium (assembly GCA_003232595.1). GTDB lineage: Bacteria > Pseudomonadota > Alphaproteobacteria > Rhizobiales > Rhizobiaceae > SZUA-100. The sequence goes on from QIIJ01000091.1 coordinate 4,963, forward strand.
GCCTGCAGCGAGGAAATCATTGATGATATCCTCCGAGGGCCAGCCTCGTGTCTTGTTCAGTGCGATTGAAAACTGCCTCAGAGCCTCTAACCTGGTCTCTGCAATCGGCGTATCATTTCGCAATGCGGTAACAACATCCTCAGCTACGTTGGACATTTGTGAAATTGTTGTGTGCGCTGCCATACAATATGTGCAGCCATTGAGGCGACTGGTCGTCAGCAAAATAATCTGACGTTCAGTTTCTGAAAATGTCGTTTTGTCGAAGATGTTGGCCAGCATCATATATCCTTCCAGAAGCGCCGGTGCTTCAGCCATTTCTGCAAGAAGGTTTGGAACAAAGCTGTATGCCAAAGCTGTATGCGTCCTTTGCACCTTGAAGAAGATCCTTACTGGCATCAGGAGCTGTTTCGATTGTATGGATTGGAATTTTTGACAAGGGAGAATCCTTTTTAACTGATTGGTTTAATCAATCCCAATATGCCTTGTTTAAACCAATCGGTCAACACAATGATTGCTGATTATATTTTGGATGCCAAGCGTATAAATACGTCGCCTATTTACTTGCAATCAACGTCAGAGCCTGATCGGCAGAGATGCGCAAATTCTGCTCATCAAATCCGCCGCGAGCCAAAACGCGAATTCCGACAAACAGGCTTACAAGTGAAACTGCAGTTTTGTGTGCGTCGATTTCTAGCGGGATTGTACGTTTTTTTTGCCCCTGAAGAATCATTTGTTCAAAAAATTTCTGGAACTCAGCAAGCCCATTTCGCACAATTTTTTTAATCTCGTCATCATGT
>QIIJ01000628.1 GCA_003232595.1 Aurantimonadaceae bacterium
GCCTGTTCATGACAGCCGGACCCTTCGGGATTGAATTATTGCGCCCGCAGGCATTGCTTGGCCTTGATATGACACCGCTCTCCCACGGGGTATTTTGGTCGCTTTCCATCAATACCCTTGTCTATATTGCAGCTTCACTTTCCAGAGCCCCAAAGATTTCGGAAAGAATACAGGCAGCAGTGTTTGTGCCCCACGGTCGTGCACCGGTACCGGTGACCCGTTTTTGGGACAGCCCGATAACTGTTGGTGACCTTAAATCGACTGTATCGAAATATCTCGGCGTCGAGCGCGCTGCCCGGTCGTTTGCGCTGCCCGGTCGTTTGAAAGTTATGCGTCCGACGAAGGATTGTCATTATCAGATACAGAAATTGCCGACAACAAAGTGCTTCGGTTTAGCGAACAATTGCTGGCCAGCGCCATTGGCGCTGCTTCTTCTCGACTTGTTCTTTCCCTGCTGCTGAAAAAGTTTGAGGCTTCACCGAAAGCTGCGATCGCACTGCTTGATGATGCTTCGGAAGCGCTGCAATACAATCGTGATTTGTTGCAGACCGCACTGGATCAGGTTGAGCAGGGGATCAGTGTATTCGATCAGGATTTCAAGTTGACCTGTTGGAACCGGCAATTCAGGGTATTGCTTAACCTGCCCACATCAACCGGACAGGTGGGAACAACTCTAACTCATATTGCCGACACGGTTGTGCAACAAAACAATGAGGGTGGAGAAACCGAAAAACTGAATGCAGTGTTAGTGGAAAAGCTGATTTCTGAACGTGGCGCGTGGCAGTTTCCACTGCCATCTCAGGAACGGGTGCTTGAAATTTTATCCAGTACGATGCCTGACGGGGGGCTGGTGGTTTCCTGGAGTGACATTACCGAACGGGTAAAATCGGCTGAGGCACTACGTCAGGCCAATACCACTCTCGAACGGAGGGTGAGGGAGCGTACCGAGGAGCTGACCCGGTTAAATGTTGATCTTGCCAAGGCAACCAAGGCAGCAGATGCCGCCAATATCGGCAAAACCAAGTTTCTTGCAGCGGTTAGTCATGATATTTTGCAGCCGCTCAATGCAGCGCGACTTTATTCGTCTACGCTGGTTGAAAGGCTGGGTATTTCTGACAGCCGCGAACTGGTTCGCAATATGGACCGATCACTTGAATCTGTGGAAGATATTCTTGGCTCGGTATTGACTATATCGCGGCTGGACACTGGAGCATTCAAACCAACGGTTCAGGATTATTCACTTGATCGCATTCTGACCCAGTTGCAAATCGAGTTCTCGCCGATTGCCAATGAAAGAGGCTTAACCCTTGTGATAGAAAAACAGGGCTTTCATGTGCAAACCGACCAAACGCTTCTCGCCAGGTTGCTGCGAAATCTGATTTCAAATGCGATTAAGTATACCGAAGAAGGAACTGTACGCGTCAGTTGCATGATTGTTCAGGACCGGGTCATCGTTGATGTTGCCGATACCGGCATGGGTATTGCAGGTGAGCACCAGCAATTGATTTTTGCTGAATTCGGTCGGCTGGAGGAAGGACGCAAAGCTGCACCCGGCCTTGGGTTAGGCCTTTCAATTGTCGAAAGAATTTCGAAGGTACTTGATCATCCGGTGTCAATAAATTCCAATCGTAAGAAGGGTTCATGTTTTTCAATCAGCATTCCGTTGGCTGTCCGCCACAGCAGAGATAAGCGATCGTCACAGCAGACCAAAAGATCAATTGCAGCAGATCTCAGCGACATGGTGATCCTGTGTATCGATAATGATGAAACAATTCTCGATGGCATGGAAAAGTTACTCAGTGGATGGAATTGCCATGTACTAAAGGCTACAGGGCTTGAACAGGCAGAAAACAGGATCAACGAGAGTTCAATCGACATGATTATTGCTGACTATCACCTCGACGGGGAAAATGGCATTGAAGTGGTAGATGGTTTGCGAACCCGCTTTGGCCGCGAATTCCAGGCGCTGCTTCTAACGGCTGACCGTTCAGAACATGTGCTGGCAATGGCCCGAAACAGCGACATGCCAGTACTCAATAAACCCGTAAAGCCGGCTGCTTTGCGGGCAGCTCTAGCTCAAAACAGAACCCGGGTTTCTACGGCGGCGGAATAAGAAATCACGCGGTGTTTTCCAGCGCATCAGCGCCGATTTTGGATAGCCTGATAACTGCTTGTGTACGGCTGTCGACTCCCAATTTTTGCAACACAGCTGATACATGCGCCTTGACGGTTGCTTCAGAGACACCCAGTTCATAGGCGATCTGCTTGTTGAGCAAGCCTTCGCCCAGCATCGTTAGCACCCGCGCCTGCTGCGGGGTAAGCGACATTAACCGTGAAATAAGATCGGCGACATCCGGATCGTTCTCAGAGCCCAGCTCAAGATCAGGCGGTGTCCACAGATTGCCTGCCAGTACCGATTGAACCGCCTGACGGATTGTTTCCATTCCGGAAGATTTTGGAATAAACCCGGATGCACCCAGCTCCATCGCCCGGCGAATACTGGATGGATCATCAGTTGCCGATACAATCACCACCGGAATACCTGCATACTGAGAGCGCAGACTGACGAGGCCGGAAAATCCTCTCGTACCTGGCATTGCCAGATCAAGTAAAACCAGATCGGCATCCGTATTATCAGCCAATGTCTTCAACGTTTCGCTAAAATCGCCAGCTTCAATGATCAGGGGCGGGTTCTCGTCTTGTTCAGGTGGTAATACAAGAGCCTGGGTCAATGCACCTCGAAACAAAGGGTGGTCATCTGCGATAATTATTTTCGCGCAATTCTGCATTGCGATGCATCCCTTTCAATTCGATCAAATTTCGTATATCTGGTGCAACTGTTTTGTGCCATGTGTCAACTAGACAATGGGTTATATCGGCAAAGGTGTCCACTTGCCCGCAACTGGCAGCAATCAGGAAAACAACGGAATTCTCGGTGCATCTTTCGGCGGGTTCGTTGTACTTTGCTCTCTGTTGCTCCTGTTTGAACGATTGGGAGTTGCAGCCGAAACCCTGACATGGGCGTTGATAGCCGCGATCATCATGATTGTTTTGGTTTTTAGCATTTCTTCAGCGACATTGACGGCGACAAGGTTTTTGGCAGCCGATCGAGCAGTTAAATCAGGCGCGCGCGCTATGGCAGGCTCAACCAGTGTTTTATCTGGGGCCGTAATTGTCTTGATGGTTGCAGGTGGACCCTTTGGCGGCAGTATCTTTCTCGTATTAACATTCGCAATAATCGCCGGGATATCCGTGAGCGCTTTGTTGTTTGCTTGCAACCTGGGCAATTCTGAAGCCATTTCCATTCCGGATTATTTTGCCAAAACCTGTTCTTCGAACCTGCTCAGGCTCTTCAGCGCGGTGATTGTGGTGATTATTTGCCTGCTATTACTTCTTGCAGAGCTAATAATAAGTGCTACTTTTGTTGCACCTAAAATAGGGGTCTCTTTCGCGCAAACCATCGCTCTAATTGTAATGGTAGCGAGCTTTTCTGGTTTGGTTGGAGGATTGTGGTCGGTCTCAAAAGTGCAGTCAGCCCTTTTTCCGATTTTGGCAATCCTTGTCATTGTCCCGGCTGTTTGGGTTGCGGCCAAAATCATTGGCCTGCCATTCCCCCAATTACTGCTGGATCAGCCGCAGGAGATCGCTTTAACTGATGATATTTGGAGCAAAACAAACATTCCTGGTCTATTCCATGGAGCAGCGTTTTATGTTTTGCCTGCAGTTATGGCTATGGGATTTGCAAGCCTCCCCCACATTCTGGGGCGCATTGTATTGGCCAAATCGGGCAAGGAGGCAAAGAGCAGCCAGATTCATTTATTAGTGGCTGTTATCCTGCTGGCGACCACCATACCGGCACTTTACTTTGCACTTTTGCGGGATGGTGATGCCACCTTTGATATGCCTGCAATACTGCAACTATTTGTTCCGGTTGCAGTTTTGGTAGCCTCATTTGCAGCCACATCTGTACTGCTGATTACCATGGCCAACACGCTGGCATTTGAATTGCCGGGCTGGTTTTCAGGCCACAAATCACCCTTGGGGAGGCGGGTATTTCTGGCAAGACTGCTGATAATATTGCTCGGTTCCGGGATTTGGTATGGCATATTGCAATTGCAACTGAATCCATTGTCAATGTTCATATGGGCGCTGGTTTTTTCTGCTGGATGCCTGTTTCCATCTCTTGTTATATGCATTAATTGGAAGCAGGCAAAGGGCTGGTCTGTACTCAGTGGCATGATCAGCGGGCTATTGATAACGATTGCGTTTTTTCTGATAGCTGAAACAGCAGTCGTCCGAGAGCTTGTCTTGCAATGGATTGGAGTAGAATTTATAAGCGCAAAGCCGCAGTTTTACCCGGCTGCCCTGTCAGCAATCTTTGCAAACTTTACCGTGTATTTTCTGCTCACAGTTACGTCGGTAGCTTCAAACGGCGAGGAACTATAGCCCTGCATTTGCGGCAATCGCAGCGAGGCTTCTTTGCGGGCGGGGGCCAATCTGCTGAATAACCTCGGAGGCGGCCAATCCTCCCAGGCGGGCGCAATCCTGTTCGGATTTGCCGTGGGTCAGACCATATAAAAAGCCGGCCGCATAGAGATCGCCAGCACCGGTTGAATCCACAAGTTTGGAGATAGGAAATGCATCCACCGCCCAGCTGTTGTCGCGGGTAATCACCACAGAGCCTTTTTCACTCAAAGTTACGGCAGCAAGTTTACAATCCTGGCGAATTGCCTCCATACCGGCTTCAAAAGATGAGGTCTGGTAGAGGGATTTCAGTTCGGCCTCATTGGCAAATACAATATCTACTGTACCTGAGCGCATCAGATCAAGAAATTCATCGCGAAATCGATCTACACAAAAGCTGTCGGAAAGGGTCATCGAGACCTGACGGCCATTTTCATGGGCAATCTGAGCTGCAAGACGGATGGCGTCTTTGGCCCGGGGCGGATCCCACAGGTAGCCCTCAAAATAGGTGATTTTCGATTGAGCGACCACTTCGGTATCAATATCATTTTTGTCAAGTTCCACACAGGCACCAAGATAGGTATTCATGGTGCGCTCTCCGTCAGGAGTGACAAAAATCATGCTGCGGGCGGTTGGTGGATGGCCGGATAACGGCATTGTATCAAAATCCACACCACCCGCGCGTATATCATGGGTAAAGACCGTACCAAGATAATCGTCCGAAATTTTGCCGAAATAGGCAGCATTGCCACCAAGACTCGAAACACCTGCCGCCGTATTGCTGGCACTGCCCCCGGATGTTTCTATTGCCGGTCCCATGACCCGATATAAATGCTCAGCACGATCTGTATCAATCAGATTCATGGCACTTTTGATAATATTTTCACGGACGAG
>QIIJ01000566.1 GCA_003232595.1 Aurantimonadaceae bacterium
TGGCACAAATCGCCAATCCGCGTGATGCCAAAAAGTATGGTATAGAAACGATTTACCAGACTCTGGCTCTGGCAGACAATCTTGATGCGGCTGCAAATCTGTTTTTGGGTCGTGAATTGCGTACCCGTTGGGGCACTCTTGATGATGCTGCGATGGAATCCGAAACCCGCAAAGTGATGGGAAGGCTGAATCCGCGCTTTGAAAAATTCAAGGATCCGGTCAAGGCCCTTTCCGGTGGTCAGCGACAGTCCGTTGCTATCGCGCGCGCCATTCTTTTTAATGCCCGAATTTTGATTATGGACGAACCAACCGCCGCCCTTGGCCCTGAAGAAACAGCCCAGGTTGCTGAATTAATCATACAATTGAAAAAAGACGGCATCGGTATTTTTCTGATCAGCCATGACATCGAAGACGTGTTTGAACTGGCGGATCGTGTTGCAGTCATGAAAAATGGTGCCATTGTCGGCACAGCGAGCACGAATGATGTGACCAAGGATGACGTTCTGGGAATGATAATTCTTGGCAAGTGTCCCGATGCTGCCATTCCTGGACCGGGTGCCATTCAATCCTGAATAATTCCACACTGCAAAACTTGTTTGTACGCATACAAACATATACGCTTTTTAGCCAGACCCTACAAAAAGTCGGGCGCCTTACAGGATTGCCGCTCTTGCACAACTCTGTTGGCCGCGACACAAATGGAATTTTGGGAGGAATTATCATGAGGAAACAAACCAGGCGCCAGTTTTTGGGTACAAGTGCGGCAGCAACAGCGACATTTGCGTTTCCAATGCCGGCAATTCTTGCAGCTGAAAACATAACGATCGGCGCGGTGCAGCCTTTTAGTGGCGGGCTGGAACTATTTGGCAACCAGGCAAAACTTGGTCTCGAACTGGCGATGAAGGAAATCAATGATGCCGGTGGAATCATGGGTTCCAAAGTAGAAATCAAATACGAAGACAATAAAACAGATCCCAAAACCTCGGTGGAACGAACAACATCGCTGATCCGCCGCGACAATGTGCTGGCGATATCCGGGCCAATCACGTCAAGTGCTCGCGATGCCATGACACCGATGATCAACCGCATGAAAACACCTCTGCTGTATGCCACCAACTATGAGGGTGGGGCATGCAGTCGATATCTGTTTGGTTTCAACACGGTGCCCAATCAGGAACTGGAAAAACTGGTGCCCGCCATGTTTAAAAATGCCGGCAACAGTTTTTATATGTTTGGTGCAGACTATGTTTGGCCACAAAAAATGTTTGAAGCAGCTGAAGGCCTCGTCACTTCCATGGGTGGCACGGTATCCGGCAAGGAATTCACGCCGTTTGGTGTTAAGGAATTTGCACCGGTTATCCGTCGCATCAAGGATTCCGGTGCCAAAGTTCTCCTGTTTGCACTTCCTGGCGCTGACAGCATCACTTTCATCAAACAGGCAGAAGACTTTGGCCTGTTTGAGGATGTAACCGTCGGGTTTCTCGGATTTGCAGAAACCTATCTCGGGGCGTTCGGTGAGGGCAAGGGCCAGAATATGTGGGTGACCGTACCTTTTGTTGCCTCCAGCAAAGATGCAGCCACCGTTGATTTTGTCAGCCGCATTCAGGCTGCGGCTGGCAAGGATGTGCCAATTTCCCACTATGTCATGACTCATTATAACTCGCTTATTGCGGTCAAAGGTGCGCTTGAAAAAGCCGGAAAAATTGACCGGGAGTCCTTGATTGACGGCATGGAGGGTCTCACCATCAAAACTCCGACTGGTGACACGGTTATTGGTGCAAAAGACCATCATGTGACCATGAATATGTTCCTGGCAAAAACCGAGGGGACAGGGCTTGCAACTGTCGAAGCACTTGGGCAGCTTGCGCCAAAGGCCGGTTGCGCCTGAAGGACGTAATTCACTGCCATGGCATTCCTCGAGATTCGGGCCCTGATCAAGAATTTCGGGGCTCTTATGGTTATCGACAACCTTGATCTGGTTCTTGAGCCAGGAGAGTTGTTGTGTATCATCGGCCCCAATGGCTGCGGAAAAACTACGCTTTTTAACCTCATTTGTGGTGAGTTGAGACCAGACGGTGGTGATATCCGTTTCGAGGAACAGGATATTTCCCTGTTGAAGCCGTTTGCTGTGGCACAACACGGAATTGTCCGCAAATTTCAGGTGCCGGCGATTTATGAGGAGTTGAGTGTATCGGAAAATCTTGCTGTTGCCGCAAAAACACGAAACCCCGATCTTTCCATTCTTGGTGAAATCGGCCTTCTTGAACGGGCAAAAGACCAGGCTGGTATTCTTTCCCATGGTGAAAAACAGTGGCTGGAGATCGGCATGGTGCTTGCCACCAGTCCCCGGCTTGTTTTGCTGGATGAACCCACAGCAGGCATGACCCGCAGCGAAACCGCGCGCACGGTCGCGCTGATTAGTCAAATTCATCGGGAACGCCAACTTTCGATGATTATGATTGAGCATGACATGCGATTTGTTGAGGCGCTTAATTGTGATGTTGCAGTGATGATGGAGGGGCAAATTATCTCCCGTGGCTCCTACGATAAAGTTTCAAAACTGGATGTGGTCAGGGAGGCATATCTTGGCGCTGCCCCTGCTTGAGATTGACCGGCTTGTCTGTGGCTATGAAGGGGGTGTTGTTCTTGAGCAACTCTCCCTGCAGGTTGGGGAAGGTGAGGTTCTGGCTGTTCTGGGCCGCAATGGCGTTGGCAAGACGACCCTTCTCAAGACCATTATGGGGCTTGTTGCGACCAGCTCTGGCAGGGTCGTTTTTAGTGGGCAATCTATCAGTAATCTGGAACCCTACCAGATTGCCAGAAAAGGAATTGGTTACGTGCCACAGGGTAGGGAAATATTTGCTGAATTCACTGTTCTTGAAAATCTTGCCATGGGTAATCTCGGGACGGACGACTTTAGCGATGTTTTTAAACTGTTTCCGGTGCTTGAGCAGCGCCAATCGTCCCAAGCCGGAACATTTTCCGGAGGCCAGCAGCAGCAACTGGCAATTGCGCGCGCGCTGGTTGCCCGGCCAAAATTGTTGTTGCTTGATGAACCGCTGGAAGGATTGCAACCTTCCATAGTCAGCGAAATTTCCGAAATCCTCAAACATATCACAAGTACCATGAATATGGGCATTTTGCTGGTTGAACAGAATATCGATATGGTATTTTCTATTGCTGAACGTTGCATTTTTATCGAGGGTGGCAGCGTTGAACGGGATCACACGGTTGCTGAATTGCGGGAGAACCCGCGTATTATCGAGGGTTATCTGGGCATCTGATATGGCGGTATTTGCAACTCTCATTCTTGATGCATCGAACTATGTGTTGATCCTTGTGTTGGTGGCGCTGGGTCTGGCGATTGTGTTCGGGTTGATGAATGTCATCAACATGGCTCATGGTGAATTCCTTATGCTTGGTGCCTATACGGTGCTGGTTGTAGAAAATGTTGGGGGTAGCTACTGGCTTGGTCTGATACTGGCACCTGTCGTGGTCGGGCTTATCGGTCTGTTGATCGAGGAAGTTGTTATCAGTCGCATCTATCATCGTTTTCTTGATACAATCCTTGCCACCTGGGGGATTTCTCTGCTGCTGAAACAGGCGATTGTGCTTGGTTTTGGTCCTGCTTCGTTTTCGGTCTCCACGCCGCTTGATACCAGTGTTGTGCTCTTTGGTGCACCTTACCCTGTGCTGCGACTATTCATCATGGCGGTTTCCCTGGTTGTCGTGGTTTTCACTTTCTGGCTGTTTTTCAAAACCCGGTTTGGACTGGCTGCCCGTGGTGTGATTGCCAATCGCGATATGGCGAGCTGTCTTGGCATTAATACCAGGCTGCTCGACCGGTTGACATTTTCCTACGGGGCAGCTCTCGCCGGTCTTGCTGGCGCGGTGCTTGCGCCTCTGATATCCATTGATCCGCAAATGGGACTTGGTTTTCTGGTGCCTGCATTTCTTTCCATCCTTGTTGGTGGACTTGGTACTATTACCGGGCCGATAATCGGCGCCGGGCTGGTTGGTGCAACCGATAATCTAACCGCCACTCTTTTCTCACCAGTCTGGGCGCAACTTGTGGTGTTTGTTGCAGCAATCATTGTGATCAGGCTGTTTCCTCGTGGTCTGGTATATTCCAGGGGCAGGGAACTTTGAATCCAGGCCTGCAAATTATCCGAAATATCGGGGCTGAACAGCTGATTGCTCTGGTGTGTCTGGTCTTCTTTCTGCTGTTGCCAGGCTTTGTTGCCGAGTGGCGGGTAAGTGAATTTTCAATCTATTTCACCTATGGGTTATTTGCCGTTTCCCTTGCATTTGTCTGGGGTCATTGTGGGTTGTTAAGCCTCGGACAGGCTGTGTTTTTCGGGGTCGGAGCCTATGCCATGAGTATTGTTACACTTGGCAAGATTCCGGGAATGGACGGATTTATTTCAACCTGGGCTGGCCTCGCCTTTGCGGTCATCATTGCGGCCCTGTTTGCCAATCTACTCGGTCGTTTTCTGTTTTCCGCGCCTCGATTGCAGGGGGCATTTTTTGGCATTGTCATGCTCGCTGTGGCTTTTGTTGTTGAACGTTTGGCGATCAACTGGAGCTATATTGGCGGCCTCAACGGTCTGATCAATATTCCCCCGATCAATCTTGGCCTTAACGGGGACGGTGAGGAAATCTGGCAATCTCTGCCAGTCTACTATATTGCACTATTGACATTAGCTTTTTGCCTTATTGCATTAATGTTATTGATGAAAAGCAATTTTGGACTGGCGCTCCAGGCAACCCGTATGCACGAGGTGCGCACTCGAGCACTTGGATATGATACGGTGGCGCTCAAGATCCGGGCTTTCACCATTGGAGGGGCGGTTGCGGGACTTGCCGGGGCGATGTTTGTTACCCAATTCAATTTTGCATCACCGGCCCTGATCGGATTTACCCTTTCTGCCGAAGTTCTGATCTGGGTGGCGGTTGGCGGTCGCTACTATCTTGTTTCGGCTGCTCTGGGCGCGATTTTTGTACGAATGATTGAAAGCACATTTTCATCATTCATGGGCGATTACTGGTTGCTGATTCTGGGCAGTCTCTTTGTTCTTGTGGTTATGTATTTGCCGC
>QIIJ01000242.1 GCA_003232595.1 Aurantimonadaceae bacterium
TTTGCTGAAATCACCGGCCCGCAGCATGCTCTCACCAGCGTCGTGGACAAAGCGGCTTTTGAGCAGGAAAATCGCGGCATTTATAAAAGCATCACTCCGCTGGTGTTGCGTCCCGGTTCAACACAGGATGTTTCGGAAATTCTGACGCTGGCGGGTGAAACCAATACTGCAATTGTGCCCCAGGGCGGCAATACCGGTCATGTCGGGGGAGCGGTTGCAAATCCGGCGCGCGATGAGGTCATAGTATCCCTTTCCCGCCTCAACAAAATTCGCGAATGTGACCCCGAGGGTAACATTATGGTAGTTGAAGCCGGGGTTGTTCTGCAAAATATACAGGAAGAGGCCGAGCGCCATGACCGCCTGTTCCCGCTCTCGCTGGGTGCGCAAGGGTCATGCCAGATTGGTGGCAATCTATCCACCAATGCCGGGGGCACCGGTGTGCTGGCCTATGGCAATACCCGCGATCTTGTGCTCGGGCTGGAAGTGGTTCTGCCATCCGGTGAAATCTGGAACGGGTTGCGCAAGTTGCGCAAGGACAATACCGGCTATGATCTGAAAAACCTCGCTCGGTATTATTACCGCCGCAGTGCTGAAACTTTTTCCTGCGCCGCGCGGGCGGGAAGTGGCCTGGGCCGGTCTCGACACGCCTGACAAAGCCTTGCAACTGTTTAATCTTGTTTGCGGTCAGGCGGCAAACAATCTTACGGGTTTTGAACTGATGCCCCGCATCGGGGTGGAGTTTGTCACCCGCCATGTGCCCGGCACCATTGATCCGTTGCAGGCACCGCATTCATGGTATGTGCTTGTTGAAATCTCATCGGCCGGTTCTGGCAACGAAGCCCGAACGATTATGGAGAAGGTTTTGGGCAGTGCCCTTGAGCACGGGTTGATTAATGACGCAGCTATTGCACAATCATCGACCCAGCAGGCAGACTTCTGGCACTTGCGCGAAGTCATGTCGGAGGCCCAAAAACCGGAAGGCGGATCGATCAAACATGATATTTCGGTTTCGATTACCGATGTGCCGCGATTTCTGCGCGAAGCGGAAACCCTGATCACCGAGCTGTTACCGCTGGGTCGCATTGTTGCCTTTGGCCATCTCGGCGATGGCAATATCCACTATAATATTTCCCAACCCGTCGGTAGTGATCTGCATGCATTCATGGCCAATCGGGAAAAGGTCAATCAGGCTGTCCACGAGCTTGTCCGAAAATTCAATGGCTCTATATCGGCCGAACACGGCATCGGCCTGATGAAACGCGATGAAATGGCCAAAACAAAAGAGCCGGTCGAACTGAACTTAATGAAACGCATAAAATCGAGCCTCGATCCAAAAGGAATTATGAACCCTGGCAAGGTGTTGAGGACTTGTGACCAATAGCTATAGCCTGGTCATATAGAGATATTCCCGCCGGTTAACGCTCTCGCAATACCCCTTACCAAACCCTTACACGGTGTGAGAGTTTGGTAACCCTGTTGCAACCAAGGAATTCTTAACCAGAAAACTTAAGCGAATTTCGATGCCTGTCGTCTAATGTCACAACCATAGTGAGGCCAATAAAAAACGGGCCCGCGAAAAAGAGACCCGAAATAAAAACTGGGCTCTTGGGAGTAACAGAGAGGCGTAACAATGACAATTCAATCGGCAACGGTGGGTGACAAACCCGTATGGGCAGCAAGCGAATTACGGCTTGACCCCTTCCTTTTACCGCAAGAGGTAAGCTATGCGCGGCGCGAAGACAGCGCCGAAGGCGTATCTTTCACCGTGGATATTGAGGGCGCTGTCATGAAGCGCAAGCTCAACTGTGGTCTGCCGCTTTCCATGGCCCTGCCGGCAAGGGCATTTCGCGGTGTTGCTGCACGTGCTTTTGAAGGGGACGACGGCAAAACCACGGTAACACTGGAGCTTTTGCATTCGGACGAATCAATGTCGGTACCGCTGCTGGTTTCCGATAATCTGGAAGATGTTGCCGCCGACTGGCATTCATGGAGCCGCACATTGCGTTTGCCGATGCTGATGATCGAGCCAGATGGCACTGTTAGAAAGGTACAAAATACATTGGGGCTGTTGAAAATTGAACACCCGACCCCGCGTCGTCGTCGCCACAATGCGGTCAAACGCCGTCCACGTTTTTTGATGCGCCGCAAGAGTGGTGTTGTCGGTGACGTTACCAGACTGTCGGCTGAAGAAATTATTGCCCGGAATTAAAGCACCTGGATTAGTGCTGAGGCAAGCAGGCCTGCAAAAACGATCCAGCCGAAATGGCTGTTGGACTTGAAAATCGACAGACATTGATCAGGGTCATCAATGTCGAGCACCCGGATCTGCCAACCCATATGGGCGGCGCCAATGGCCAGCCCCAAATAAGCAGGCCAGTCAATACCCGCAATTGTGAAGGCTGCAACAATCAAGGCCATTGTGCCTGAGTAGAGCAGTACAAGCGCAAATTTGGTCTTTTCTGCAAACAGCCGTGCGGTGGATTTCACCCCGACAAGCGCATCGTCTTCCTTGTCCTGATGGGCATAAAGCGTATCATAGCCGATCACCCACAATATTGAGCCTAAATATAGCAGCACCGGCGGCCATCCGAGTGCACCCTTAAATGCGGCCCAACCCATGAGCGCGCCCCAGGAAAATGCCAGACCAAGGAATAATTGCGGCCAGTCAGTGACCCGTTTTGCAAACGGATAAATTGCCACCAGGAACAGGGAGGCAATGCCAAGCATGATGGAAAATGTATTAAACTGAAATAATACAACCGCGCCAACCAGAGCCTGCGCCACCAGAAATATTTTGGTCTGCCCGGTAGTTACCCTGCCGGATGGTATGGGTCTTGAAGCGGTGCGTTCGACCCTGGCATCAATATCTTTGTCAATGAGATCATTATAGGTGCATCCTGCTCCACGCATGGCAATCGCGCCAATGAGAAAAAGTGCCAGATATATCGCAAACACAATGAGAATGAGTGGAGTTCCCGCCAGCGGGTCCGGATCAGCGAGATTCTGCGCCAATCGAACATTTAATGCCATGGCAAGCGACCACCAGCAGGGCCACAGCAAAAGCCACCAGCCGATCGGCCGGTCCCATCGCGCCAGCTGGGCATAGGGCCAAAGCATTTGTGGTAAAATCCGGTACACCCAGTTGTTCGATGGCGCATCGGATACGCGAAGATCGGATTGCTTGCTCATGGCCTTCGTGTGGCCTGTCGGGGATACAGGGTCAAGAGCAGCGAAAATGACAACAGCGCTTGAATCCCCAAGTGTCAAACAGTCAGTTCCGCATCATCCTGATTATCTGGAAAGGCCTGCTGAAAGGCCGGATGGGCCAATGCCGCCTTTTCAATGCGCGAAATATTGGGCAGATCATCAAGCGGAACATTGAACCGGCGTGCGTTATATGCCTGTGGTACAATTGCTAAATCCGCCAGACCCGGTTGATCGCCAAAGGCAAAAGGTCCCCCAATGCCAACAGTTTCAAGCATCGCTTCAACCGCCTCAAGCCCGCCCTTGCGCACCCAGTGGGCATACCATTGATTGACCGTGTCCTGGCTGTGGCCGAGTTGTTTTTTCAGATAGGCCATAACGCGCAAATTATTGTGCGGGTGAATATCGCAGGCAATCATCTGGGCAATGGCCCGCATTTGAGCACGTTGAACGGGGTCGCCGAATATCAGCGGTAGCTTTGGAAAGACCTCATCCAGATATTCAAGGATGGCCATCGATTGCACAATCACTGTGCCGTCATCCAACTCCAGCGAAGGCACCTGCCCTTGCGGATTTTTTGCCAGATAGCCGGCACCATACTGTTGGCCGCCATCGCGGACCAGATGGATGCAGACGGGTTCGTGGACAATGTTTTTGAGCGCCAAAGCAATGCGCACCCGGTAGGACGCAGACGAGCGCCAGTAGGAATAGAGTTTCATAGAACCACCTTTTTCGATTTTGCGCTGTTTGTCCCCACTTCAAGCACGTTCTCAAGCGCCGATATTCCGGATGCGAGGTTTTGCATGCTCTCCTGGTCCATGGCTGCATAAAGACTGTGTTCAAAAGCCAGCACAACAGGGACAAGCTCATTGAATTTGCGTCTGCCTTCTGTCGTAAGTCGCAGCAATCTTTCGCGACCATCTTCATCCGAAGGCGCACGCTCTATCCAGCCCGTCTCCGTCAGCGAACTGACTGCACGGCTAATAGTCGATTTGTGAGTTCGGGTGCTGGATACCACACTTTGCGCCGTGCATGGTTCTTTAGCAGAGAGAGTCGCCAAAACCCGCCATTGGGGGATGTCAATGTCAAACTTTTCAGAATAGGTTGACGCCATGCGTTGCGAAACCTCATGGGCAAGGCGGGAAAGCCTGAATGGCAGGAAGTTTTGTAGATCAAATATGCCCGGCAATCGCAAATCTCCTTGAAACTGGCTCGCAAACAATATTATGGTTGCAATCGAAACTATAAGTCGACGATGCTGTGTTCGGCAAGAGCCCTGTCAAAAACCAGCAGAACGGGATCAAACATATGAAACTAGCGACACTGAATGATGGAACCCGGGATGGCAAACTGGTTGTGGTTTCAAAAGATTTGACCCGATTTACCGATGTTTCTCATATCGCTCCAACCATGCGCGATGCTCTCGATAATTGGGCCGATGTCAAAAAACACCTGCAAAATGCCGATCAGGGCCTGATGGTGGGATCGGTACCCAGTGAGCGGTTTCACGAACATGAAGTAATGGCCCCCCTGCCTCGCGCAGCTCAATGGGCAGACGGATCAGCCTATGTCAATCATGTGGAGCTGGTGCGCAAGGCACGCGGTGCGGAAATGCCCCAATCCTTCTGGGAAGATCCGTTGATGTATATGGGGGCAGCCGACGCAATGCTTGGCGCGCGCGATGCCATTCCTGCCGGTGATGAGGACTGGGGCATTGATCTGGAAGCCGAAGTGGGCGTTGTTGTTGATGATGTGCCACTTGGCATTTCGCCACAGGATGCCGCCGACAAGATACTCCTTGTCACCATCCTCAATGATATTTCCTTCCGCAGTCTTATCCCCGGCGAACTGGCCAAAGGCTTCGGTTTCCTGCAATCCAAGGGGCCAACTGCATTCTCTCCGGTTGCTGTAACCCCCGACGAACTGGGCGATGCCTGGCATGACGGCAAACTGCATCTGCCGATCCTGGTGCAGTTGGATGGAGAATTGTTCGGCAAGGCTGATGCGGGGGTGGACATGACTTTTGATTTCCCGACCCTGATTGCCCACGCAGCAAAAACCAGAAAATTGTCAGCTGGTACAATAATCGGTTCCGGCACGGTGTCGAACAAACTTGATGGCGGGCCGGGCAAACCGGTTGGCGAGGGTGGTGTAGGCTACTCCTGCCTTGCCGAAATCCGTACCATTGAGACCATCAATTCGGGCAAGCCTGAAACTCCGTTTCTGGGCTTCGGCGACATGGTACGCATAGAAATGAATGACACTGATGGTCGCTCGATATTCGGGGCTATCGAGCAGGTCGTTGTAAAGGTTTGAATTTGAGCAATCACGGTTA
>QIIJ01000433.1 GCA_003232595.1 Aurantimonadaceae bacterium
CCATTGGCAACCTTGCCAATCAGGTGCTTAAACTCGGTCATGGGAAATATGCTTAATGTGCATGACCATCGTCAGGATGTCCGGCGCCACCCTGTCCAAAGCCCTGATTTTGCGCCAGACGAATAAGACCCTCATTGATTGTTACACCATAACGGGTACTCAATTGTTCGACCAGTTGCTGGAGGATATCATTGGCTGCGGACTGATTTACACCGTTCTTCTCATTATCAGGAAGTGTGGCGGAATCAGGCACCTGAATTGCAGTAACCTTAAGCAGCACCTGTGTGCCTTCCTCAATTCCACCAGAAATAGCCACATTCCCATCACTGCCGGAAAAACCTGCGCGAACAGCATTAGCATTTAACCTGGGTGCGTTGCCTGAACGTTTGAGAAACTCCGTCGATTGGACACTGGCGCCAATTTCCTCGGCAATCGCCTGCAGCGTTTCACCTTCTTCAAGCCGGGCCTGAAAACTTGTTGCACGCGCGCCAATCTGGAGCTCTGTTTCCGCCTTGCGCCAATCGTCTCTTGCTCCTTCTTTTACTTCGTCCAGTGCCTGATCACGGGCCGGAGTGGCTGATTGTACCTCAAACCACGCATAGCCGGATGACCCCACATTGAGATAGTCGGTGTCTTCTCCAACTTCTGCTTCAAATACTCCTCGCAGTAACTCTGCGGAATTGGGAAGATCAGTGAGCGTAGTGCCATCGGGTGTTTTGCCCGAGGCATCGATTGCGTCAATCACCCGTAGTTTGAGATTATTGTTGGTAGCCAGCTCCTGGAAAGTCGCGCCGCCCGCGCGCTGATCTTCGATGGCATCCTGTATATTGATGACTTCGTCAGCGGCTTTTGCAAGGGCCAGTTCTTCTTTGATTTTATCTTTCACCTCTTCAAAAGACGTGATCACGCTTGGTTCAACCGCCGTTGCGCGCACGATAACTGTACCAAATCTGCCATCAATCAATCCACTGGGGGAATTGAGTTCCAGCGAGAAAGCCGCATCAGCTACCGCTTTATCCGGAATTTCTGACTTCGCCAGAATCCCAAGATCGACATCCTCAATTTTCAGATCAAGTTCAATAAGAAGGGTTTCAAAAAGCGTGCCGTCCTGAAGCGATTTCAGTGCAGTCTCTGCTTTTTCCTTTTCAGCAAATACGATCTGCTGGACCCTGCGGCGTTCAGCTTTTGTGTATTTGTCAATACGACTGTCATAGTCCACTTTGATGTCTTCAGCATCAATGTCGATATTGCTGACAATGTCCTCCGGTTCGACCTTCAATATTGCGATCTTGCGATATTCCGGTGCCCGGTAAAGGGTCTTATTGTCGTCAAAATATTTTTTCACGTCCGCATCGGAGGGTTTTGGTTCAATATTGAGGTTCTGTGCTGTCAATTCGATAAACTCAAATTTCCGGCCTTCACTGGTATAACTTGCTGCTGCATCCATGAAGGTTTTTGGCAGAATATCGCCCTGGGCCACAGCCTCAAATATCTGGCCGCGAACTGCTGCCCGGTCGCGCTGTTTAAGATAGTCGGCCTCGCGCATTTGTGCGCTGTTGACGGATTGCTGAAATATTTCTCGGCTGAAATTACCATCAAACCCCCGGAATATCGGGTCTTCGCCAATCAGGCGGGCAAGTGTTGTTTTTGAAAGGCCCAGATTGAGAACCCGCGCATTTTCATCCAGAACCGCACCTGAGACCACTTCGCCAATTACGCGAGTGTCAATCCCGATGGCCCTGGCCTGCTCAGACGTCAACTGAGTGCCAAACTGTTGTGATATAGAATCAACAGTGCGCAGGTAAACCTGACCATACTCAATCGCTGATACTTCGGTTTCACCGACCGAAACAACTGCTCCCCTTGTATCGCCGCGAAACGCATCGGCAACTCCCCAAACAGCAAAACTGATGACCAGCAGGCCGATCAATATTTTTGCGACAATACCGCTGACGCTTGCGCGTAACATTCCGAGCATAATATTTTCCACCTTTTCAGCACATCTTTAAAAGATGCATTGGTTTCGAGTTCCCGGGGAAATCGGGGCGACAATAAGATACTAATAATCAGTGTGCGGGTCTGTCGCAAGCGCTGAGAGATTGATTTGTTGTTCGAGCTTCACTAGTCATGGTCAAAATTTGTCCAGACCATGAAAGAATTTGCCAATGACACCACAAATCAAGCCCATTGTTGCAGGAAACTGGAAAATGAATGGCACGTCAGCATCGCAATCAATGGTTCGTGATCTGGTGGCCGGATATGACCTGGAATTGCAAAACAAGGTCGATATGGCTATTTTTCCACCTGCAACTCTATTGTCGGCACTTGCCGACTGGACCGGTGATGCGGCAATTTCTTTTGGTGGTCAGGATTGCCATGCCAACAAAAACGGTGCCCACACCGGCGATATCGGTGCTGAAATGATCGCTGACGCAGGGGGAAGCATGGTCATTGTTGGCCATTCAGAACGTCGGGTAGACCATGGTGAAAGCAACCTGGATGTCGCTGCCAAGGCAAGTGCCACCTGGCGGGGAGGGCTGGTTGCTGTTATTTGTATTGGCGAACTGGAAGCCGAACGGCGTTCAGGTAAAACTCTGGATGTGCTCGGTGCACAGCTTGCAGGTTCGGTACCCGGTGGTGCAAACGCCACCAATACAATCATCGCCTATGAGCCCGTATGGGCAATTGGTACAGGTCTTGTACCGGAGGTTTCAGATGTGAAAGAGGCCCATGGGCTTATTCGAACCAAACTGGCAGCACGATTTGGTGCAGATGGTTCTGCCATGCGTATTCTTTATGGTGGCTCGGTCAAACCGGGGAATGCCGCTGAACTCATGAAAATTACCAATGTTGACGGGGCACTGGTTGGTGGTGCCAGCCTCAAAGCTGCAGATTTTCTGGGAATTTGCGAGGCTTACCGTACTATCGCCTGAAACACTTTCGACTTGAAACCGGTCTTGCTAATCGCAATATAAGCATTGGACAAAGACGCGACATCGTGTATGTAGCCGCGTCCCTCCAGTTTTCATCACTTGATTTGGCAATTCTGCCGGATATTTGGAAATACCTATGGAAAATATATCGACTGTTGTAATCGTTATCCACCTGATGGTGGTGCTGGCGCTTGTGGTTATAGTTTTGCTGCAACGCTCTGAAGGCGGTGCGCTTGGCATGGGTGGCGGTGGTGGCGGCGGCGGCATGATGTCGGCCCGCGGTGCGGCCAATGCGCTTACCCGGACAACAGGCATTCTTGCAGCAACTTTTTTTGCAACTTCGCTGGCACTCGGCATTCTGGCCAAAATTGATGGTGATCCAACAGATATTCTTGACAATATCCCTGCCAATCAGCAACAGGCACCTGCACCGGCTGCAGGGGGGAGTGAAATACCGACAGGAACGGGCGGCATTCTCAATCAGTTGCCAGGTCAGCAACCCTCGGCCCCGTCCACTGGCGTGCCGGATACGCAGTAGAGCGAATAAACAAACCCAAACGCCCTGTTCACCTCGGGGCGTTTTTTTGTGTGCAGATTGAATTTTGTTCTGGCCTATTGCCAATGAATCACGATAAGGTCTAAGCCCATGGCGCGATATATATTTATTACCGGCGGTGTGGTCTCCTCCCTTGGAAAAGGTCTTGCTTCAGCAGCTTTGGGCGCGTTGTTGCAGGCGCGTGGTTACAAGGTCCGGCTTCGAAAACTTGATCCCTATCTCAATGTTGATCCAGGTACGATGTCGCCCTATCAGCACGGCGAATGCTTTGTTACCGATGACGGTGCCGAGACGGATCTTGATCTTGGCCACTACGAGCGTTTTACCGGACGTCCCGCCAATCAGCAGGACAATATTACAACTGGCCGGATTTATCAAAACATCATCACCAAAGAGCGCCGTGGCGATTATCTTGGTGCAACCGTGCAAGTCATTCCCCACGTTACCAATGCGATCAAGGAATTTATTCTTGATGGCAATGATGATTATGACTTTGTGCTGTGTGAAATCGGCGGAACGGTTGGTGATATTGAAGGCCTGCCATTTTTTGAATCAATCAGACAATTGGGCAATGAATTGCCGCGGGGAGGGTGCATCTATGTGCATTTGACCCTGATGCCATGGATTCCGACCGCAGGAGAATTGAAAACCAAACCCACGCAACACTCCGTCAAGGAATTGCGATCAATTGGTATCCAGCCGGATATTCTGCTGGTACGGGCTGACCGGGAAATTCCCAGGGAAGAACGCCGTAAGCTATCGCTGTTCTGCAATGTGCGTGAAAATGCCGTGATTCAGGGGCTCGATGCCGCTTCAATCTATGATGTTCCGATAATTTATCACCGCGAGGGGCTGGATCAGGAGGTTCTGAATGCATTTGGGATCGATCCCGCGCCCAAACCGCGTATGGAAGTGTGGGAGGAAATTTCCCGCAAGATCCACAATCCGGAAGGCGAGGTGGTGATTGCCATCGTCGGTAAATATACCGTTCTTAAAGACGCCTATAAGTCGCTGATTGAATCGCTCCAGCACGGCGGTATAGCAAACAATGTAAAGGTAAAACTGCGCTGGATAGAATCGGAAATCTTCAACGAAGAAGACCCGCAGGCCCATCTTGGCCAGGTCGATGGTGTCATTGTGCCAGGCGGTTTTGGCGAGCGCGGAAGCGAGGGCAAGATCAAGGCTGTAACCTTTGCCCGCGAGCATAAAATTCCCTATCTCGGCATATGCTTTGGCATGCAAATGGCGGTAATCGAAGCCGCGCGTAATCTGGCTGGCATTAAAAATGCCGGTTCGACCGAATTTGGAGAAACATCCGAGCCGGTGGTTGGTCTCATGACCGAATGGCTCAAGGGTAATGCACTGGAGAAGCGCCAGAAGGAAGGCGACATGGGCGGCACAATGCGCCTTGGTGCCTATGACGCCAAATTGAAAGAGGGCACGAAAATTGCCGGGATCTATGGCGTTACCAAAATCTCTGAACGCCACCGCCACCGCTATGAAGTTAATATCGACTATAGGGAGCGGCTTGAAGATGCGGGCCTGATATTCTCCGGCCTTTCTCCTGATGGTGTGTTGCCTGAAACCATCGAATAATCCCGACCACCCCTGGTTCATCGGTGTGCAATATCACCCGGAACTGAAATCACGGCCATTCGACCCGCATCCACTGTTTGCAAGTTTTATTGCAGCTGCGGTGGAGCAGGGTCGGTTGGTTTGAGGGCCATTTTAGACTAAATTGTCATTCGG
>QIIJ01000063.1 GCA_003232595.1 Aurantimonadaceae bacterium
CACATGGCCGCGATAAAGATAACAAGGTATCTGTTCATTTTTTTAATCCTGGGTGATGGAACCAGTGCAAAGGCCGCTGTTTTACCGCCCTAAATCTATTGCAAACTAAACGCTTGCTTCGGCAAGCTTCTTGGCGACCTGACGACGCAGAATTTGTGCCTTGGGAGAAAGATCACGATCCTTGGCCTTGGCCAGAAATGCATCCAGCCCGCCGCGGTGTTCCACCGTGCGCAGAGCATTGGCAGAAATGCGCAAACGGATACGCTGGTTCAGAACATCGCTCATCAATGTGACATTACAAAGATTGGGCAGAAAGCGTCGACGCGTCTTGTTGTTAGCGTGGCTTACATTGTTACCCGATTGAACCGCTTTGCCGGTTAACTCACAGCGCCTTGACATAGCCTAAACCCTTGTTTCTCGAATTATCCTTGCCCGAAAACCAGCTCCGGACCTCACACGAAAGCACCCAGCCGCCTGACCAATGGCCAAGCACAATGCCGTTTTCAACCGTGGTGGAAAAAGTTGCCCCTCTCATAGGCAAGCCTGTAAAAGCAGTCAAGTGATTCTTGGGGCGTAAGTCGGCCTTCTTGAGCACGGGCACTAACACTGGTCGCGAATTTGGCCAAACTGTTGGCCCACCCAAATAGAAATGACACAATTTAATGTGAAATATCATAGTCAACCCAATTTCTGCCGCTTTTAGCGCCCTTTAACCCGGAAATTAGTCCGGGCAGGATTCACAGATCACAATTAGCACGCTAAAATTACGCTTTTGAATAGCCCTACTGCACTGGAGTATGCCTTTGAAACCTCGTTTACTTGTACTTGCTGCTTCGTTTTTGGCTATTGGCTTTCCCCTATCACCAGCCCGTGCAAACGAAGTTGTCGAACACCAGATGAAACTGATCATGACAATGGCAGGCATACCGATAGGTAAGCTTGCACTCACCATGAAGCTGATTGACGGCGAATACGCCATGGAGGGCTCCGCGCGTACCTATGGCGCCTCAAGGATTTTTTCTGACGCCAAGGGTTTTTCAAAAAGTACCGGCCGTTATGAAACCGGCAGGATTATTGCCGCAAGACACGAACTGAATTATCGCGCCTCAAAAAAAACCGGCTCCGTCAATATCCGGTTTACCAATGGCAATGTTTCCAGCGCCAAATCCGTACCACCAGTTGTTTACAAAGTGGGCACTGTGAAGCTTGAAAAATCTCAGCTGAACAATGTTTTGGACCCGGTCAGCACTTCAATAGTAACTGTAAAAAAAGATCAGATCGACAATGGCCCCGCCATCTGCAATCGCACATTACCGGTCTATGACGGTAAGAACCGTTTTGATTTGCGGATGAAATTCAAAGGCATTCGCAAACTTACCACCAAGGGTTTCAACGGTGTCTCCTATGTCTGTTCCGCCCGCTATGTACCTGTTGCCGGCCACCGGCCCAGCAAAAAACATATCCAGCGTCTGATGAATAATAAAACCATAGAAATCGCCCTTGCCCGCATCGGAAACACGTCGGTTTATGGCCTTATTCAGTTCTCTGTCAGAACCAGATATGGAAAAATCATCGGCAAGCCGAGCTATTTTCGTACAATTGTCAAATAGTGCGTGTAAAATTTCCGCATCAATACCGAATTCAGGAATTTTGTACCGAAACAGAACAAAAGTCTTTCGAATTGTTGTGCGAGCTGACAATTTTCACCGTGCTGTCGCCTCGTTGTCTGCATGTGGTGGGTCGACGGTGGATATTCGCCATATATTGGCGGAACAAATACGCAACGCCTTGAATAAAGCGATTCGTACGGCCTATGTTCATGTTACAGATCACAGGTTAAGCAAATAGACAAAGTGCCGCCAGGCGGGGTTCAATTTTTGTTAATATATCAGCCTGTTACAAAACATAAATTGTACTGTTCACAGGCAGAATAGTTAATTCAATCCATACAATTTTCCCCTGGTCATCAACTTTCTGGTAGGTATCGCTACAAATCCTACCACATGCAGTAGGGAACAAATCGAAAACCTGGCGTGAGTCAGTGATTCGGGCCACTTTTGTTCTATAACTGTTCTGTAGGTTAAGGATAACAAATTTGATCAAAAGGCATGAGGTTCTGATTTGGCACTGAAATTCTACTGTGGTAGAGAAGACAGGCAAACTCCCTGACCCCGTATCTGGTTGATATTATTACGATCATGCCCCTCCAAAACAATTCGAAATCTACTCCCGCTTCCGGTCGCGGTGTCACTGCTGTGCTTGGCCCGACCAATACCGGAAAAACCCATCTGGCCATTGAGCGGATGATTGGTCATTCGAGCGGCATTATCGGCCTGCCGCTGAGACTGCTGGCACGGGAAGTTTATCAGCGCATTGTCGAGCGCATCGGCAAGGACAAGGTGGCGCTGATTACCGGTGAGGAAAAAATCGTACCGAAAAATGCACGCTTTCGCGTTTGTACAGTTGAAGCCATGCCGCATGAGGTTGATGTTGCATTTGTAGCAGTGGACGAGGTGCAACTGGCGACAGATCTTGAACGCGGCCATATATTTACCGACCGCATTCTCAATCTTCGCGGCCGTGAAGAAACCATGCTTTTGGGCGCTGCCACCGTACGACCGGTTCTTGAAGGGCTGTTGCCAGGTATCAACGTGATTTCCCGTCCCCGCCTGTCGCAATTGACGTGGGCAGGACAGAAAAAAATCACCCGACTGCCAAGACGCTCGGCCATTGTCGCGTTTTCTGCTGACGAGGTTTATGCAATTGCCGAACTGATCCGTCGCCAGCGCGGTGGGGCAGCAGTGGTTCTGGGCTCGCTTTCTCCGCGCACCCGCAACGCACAGGTCGAGCTTTATCAATCGGGTGACGTGGATTTCCTGGTTGCAACTGATGCCATCGGCATGGGGCTCAATCTTGACGTCGACCATGTGGCCTTCGCCCAGGACAAGAAGTATGACGGGCATCAGTATCGGCGACTGGTCCCGGCGGAACTGTCACAAATTGCCGGACGCGCCGGGCGCCACACCAACAACGGCACTTTTGGCGTAACCGGCCAGGTCGACCCGTTTGATGACCAGCTGATCGAAGCACTGGAGGCCCATATATTTGCTCCGGCGAAAGTTATGCAATGGCGTAACCGGGCGCTGCATTTTTCCAGCCTCGAATCCCTGCGTTCAAGCCTGGATATTCCAAGCAAGAACCCGCTGCTTGTCAAAGCACCGCTTGCAACCGACCAGCGCACGCTGGAGTTTTTGGCTGCAGATCAGGATATAACAAACCGCCTGACCGGCAGCGACAATATCGAACTGCTGTGGAAAACCTGCCTGATACCGGATTATCGCCGTATAGCACCAGCCAATCACAGCGAAATGGTCGCCAGTATTTTTGCAGATATTGCCGATAGTGGTACAATCAAAGAGGACTGGTTTGCCGAACAGGTTTCCCAGACTGATGATACCAGGGGCGAGATTGACGCGCTTTCAAACCGAATTGCACATATTCGCACCTGGACATTTATTTCCAACCAACTTGGCTGGCTTGCTGATCCCCTTCACTGGCAGGAAAAAACTCGTGAAATAGAAAACCGATTGTCCGATGCACTGCATGAAAGCTTGACGAAGCGCTTTGTGGATCGCAGGACAAGCGTTTTGATGAAAAGGCTTCGGGAAAACACCATGTTGGATGTAGAAATCAGCAAGAGCGGCGATGTGAAAGTGGAAGGTCATGCAGTTGGCCGATTGCGCGGTTTTCGCTTTACACCCGATGCGACAGCTGAAGGCGTTGATGCCAAGGCCGCCCGCAATGCGGCACAAAAGGCGCTTGCTGCCGAAATTGAATCGCGGGCAACACGACTTGTCGCCAGCGCCAATTCAGATTTTGCACTTGAATCCAATGGCACAATTCGCTGGCTGGGGGAATCCGTTGCAAGGCTTGCCGCAGGCGATGAAGCACTCAAGCCGCGACAGATATTGCTTGCGGATGAGCAACTGACCGGCACTGCCCGTGACAATGTGGCAGGTCGGCTCGAACGCTGGGCTGGTTATCATATTGAAACCCTGTTGAAGCCGCTTGTGGAGCTTGCCATTGCCAGCGATATTGAGGGGCTTGCCCGCGGTGTTGCATTCAGAATTGTCGAAAACCTTGGCGTGGTTGACCGACGCGAAATTGCTGGAGATATTCGTGCACTGGATCAGGATGCCCGGGGCCTGTTGCGCCGCCACGGGGTACGTTTTGGTGCCTATCATATATTCATCCCGGTATTGCTGAAGCCCGCCCCCTCAGCCCTGAGCACCCTGCTTTGGGCGCTGAAAAACGACAAGTTGGAGGCTGAGGGCCTGGATGAAGTCCCGCGGATTTCCGCTGCCGGACGCACATCTGTTGCAACCAATCCTGACCATCTTGCCGAGCTCTACCGTCTTTCAGGATTCAGAATATTGGGTAAAAAGGCCGTGCGGGTCGATATACTGGAACGGCTGGCCGACCTGATACGCCCGGCAATCATGTGGCGCGAAGGTGGAAAATCATCCCGTCCGGAGGGTGGATTTGAAGGTAACAGCTTTCTTGTCACCCCGGCAATGATGTCTATCCTGGGCGCAACCCACGAAGATATGGACGAAATCCTTACAACCCTCGGCTACAGGGCGGACATCAAACTGGAAGAATTCATCACCAACCGGCTTGCTGTTATCGACCCGCAAAGCACGCCCACCCGGGAAGATCCAAAGCCCGATGAAACCGCAAAAGAAGTTATTGCAAAACCTTCCTTGCAGGAAAAACCTGTTGCGGATGATATTTCTGTCAAAGATGTTACAGCAACTCAACAGCAGGCCGCACCGGAAGAGGAAAAAACCGTCCGAATTTGGCGTCCGGCCCGCAGCGGACAAAACAGCCGCCCGAATCAGGCCGCCAGGGGACGGCATTCCGACCAGAACCGGGGCTCGAACAGCAAAAAACACAATAGTGGAAAATCCTATAAATCACACCGGAGCAATACATCTGTAAAAGGAAAATCCTCAAACCCCCGCAAAAAACAGACTGTCAAACCAATCGATCCTGATTCGCCATTCGCAAAGCTGGCAGCG
>QIIJ01000403.1 GCA_003232595.1 Aurantimonadaceae bacterium
TTCCTGCAGGTGCGTGCACGCGCCGGTAAAGAAGATGCGACACGGCGCAGAGAGCGGTTTGGCTATGCCAGCCAGCAACGGCCCGAGGGCCCGCTGGTCTGGTTCCATGCAGCAAGCGTCGGCGAATTAATGGCAATATTGCCCCTTATGCAGCGCATGGAAAAACTTGGCATAAATGTATTGTTGACTACAGGAACTGTGACATCTGCAAAAATTGCAGGCGACCGATTATCGAAAAATACCATCCATCAATATGTGCCCATCGACATCAAGCCAATGATAAAGCGGTTCCTTGGCCACTGGAAACCTGACCTGGCAATATTTGCAGAATCGGAAATATGGCCGATGACGATACTTGAGCTCGGCGCTCTGCATATCCCTATGATACTGGTCAATGCCCGCCTTTCGGACCGATCTTATAACCGCTGGCAAAAACACCCGAAACTGGCTGAAGCCCTGTTTGAAAATATGGCCCAGGTTGTTGCCCAGTCTGAACTTGACGGGCAACGATTTATTGAACTTGGGGCCCGGAAAGTTACGGTCTCTGGAAATCTCAAGGCTGATATTGATGTACCACCATTTGAACCCGCATCATTACAACAGTTGCAGGACCAGATCGGCGGGCGACCGGTGTGGGTTGCAATCAGCACACATCCAGGTGAGGAAGAAATTGTCGCCAATGTCCACCGCAGGGTAGCGGCCTATTTTCCGGCCCTGTTGACAGTCCTTGTTCCCCGTCATCCCCGGCGCGGCAATGATATTGCAAATGCATTGAAGGCCGATGGACTAACTGTTGCCAGACGCAGCCGGAATGAGCCTGTTGAGGATAATACCGACATTTATCTCGGTGATACAATCGGTGAAATGGGACTGTATTTGTCTACCGGAAAAATTGCCTTTGTCGGCAAATCCCTAAAAGCGATCGGCGGGCAAAATCCAATGGAGCCTGCGATAATGGGGGCGGCAATCCTGGCCGGCCCGAATGTTCAAAACTTCAGGTCGAGTTATGAGGCATTGCTGGATGCCGGTGGCGTCCGCTTGGTGCGCGATGAAGAAATGTTGTATAAATATGTAAGTCACCTGCTGAACAATGATGCAGACCGGAACAATATGATTGCCGCCGCCCGAAATACGATTGAGCGATTAAGTGGCTCCCTGGAAAGGACGTTCAGGGCGCTTGACTATTATGTTAATCCGTTACGCATGAAATTGAGGCTGGATGCCCGTGCTGAATTCGAAGACAATCCGGCCATTGATAAAACAGTACAAGGTGGCTGATCTCAACATCGTGGAACTGCAATGAACGATGCTCCGGCATTCTGGTGGCAAAATAACAGCCTGGCGGCCTTTGCCCTTACGCCTTTTTCCGGCGTCTATGGCTGGCTTGCCGGTCGCAGGATGGCGGTTTCGCCCCGGTATGTTTCTTCGGTGCCTGTACTTTGCATAGGCAATTTGGTCGCCGGAGGTGCCGGTAAAACGCCAACGGCAATTGCACTTGCCCATGCCGCCGGAAAGCTTGGTCTGATGCCCGGGTTTCTCTCGCGCGGCTATGGTGGCCGGATTAATACAGCCACGGTGGTTGATCTTGATCGCCACAATGCCCTTGATGTTGGTGATGAGCCTCCGCTTCTGGCAGCTCATTATCCAACAGTTGTTTCGCCCGACCGGACAAAGGGTGCCCGGTTGCTGGAACAGCAGGGCGTTGATTTTGTCGTCATGGATGACGGGTTTCAGAACCCGTCGCTTCACAAGGACTATTCTCTGGTTGTTGTGGATGCTGACCGCGGCATCGGCAACGGATTTTCAATGCCCGCCGGGCCGTTAAGGGCGCGGCTTGGAATACAGCTTTCAAGAGCAAGCGCAATTTTGGTCATCGGCCGGCAAAATGGTGCTGACAAGGTGGTCCGGGCAGCCGCCAGCCGTGCAAAGCCGGTTTATGAGGCAAATTTCGAACCGGTCAATCCGGCGAAATGGAAAGGGCAAAAGGTTCTTGCCTTTGCCGGCATTGCAAATCCCGAAAAATTCCGGTTATCGCTGAACAAGGTCGGCGTCGAAATTATCGAATTTCGATCATTTGGTGATCACCATCCATTCACCGAAGAAGAGGCGGAGGAATTGCTGTTTTTTGCCAGACGAAACAAGCTGAATATCGTCACAACGTCAAAAGATATATCCCGGCTGGCCTCCCTTGGCCGCATTCAAAGAGAGTTGTCGCGCAAGGCCGCTGTGTTTGAGATTGAGCTGCGGTTTGATAGCAGGCGAATTTTGCATTCAATAATTGATGATACCGTTGAAAACGCAAAAGCCCATCGCTTGACGCGCTCCAAATCCTGATCGTTCTAACTACTGCTTTCCATTTCGCGTTTCAGTGAACTGGTTGCATCAATATAGGCTTCCTGTCGTGCCACGCTCCAGTATTTTAGTTCATCCAGCGGAATGATGTCGCCGGTTACCGAGCATGTCACATGGGCGCCGGGGGTAATAACCTGAAAATCTGCGTCCAGATACCGGATTTTGGCCTCACCGCCGCCCGGGCCTTCAAATCGGTTCATCATAATTCATGCCTTTCGGGTATTATATCCTCAACCATTATTAGCGCCGTCCGAACAATCGTTCAATATCTTTCAGTTTCAATTCAATATAGGTCGGACGCCCGTGATTGCACTGGCCTGAATTGGGCGTTGCCTCCATTTTCCGCAACAGGGCATCCATTTCCTCTGCCTTTAATCGCCGGCCTGCGCGAACTGACCCGTGGCAGGCCATAGTGGCTGCCACATAATCAAGTCGGTCTTTCAAACCATCCGCAGACCCCCATTCTGCAATATCGTCAACCAGATCACGAACAAGATTCGCTGCATTGATTTCGCCGAGCATCGCGGGAGTTTCACGAACAGCAACAGCGCCCGGCCCGAACCGCTCTATTCCAAGGCCAAATTGCTCAAAAGAATTGGCCACTGTCATCAATCTGTCCACATCTTCCTCCGGCAGGTCGACAATCTCGGGAATGAGCAACATCTGCCCTGAAACAGCTTTCGAATAGAGCGCTTCTTTCATAGCCTCATAAACCAGCCGCTCATGCGCGGCATGCTGATCGACAATAACCAGACCGTCACTTGTTTGCGAAACGATATAGTTTTCGTGAAGCTGTGCCCGTGGTGCTCCGAGCGGTAATGAGCTTGCCTGCTGGTCGATAGATTCAATATTGGGGCGGCCATCGGTCGACTGCAACGGCATGTCACCCAGATCGGGTTGAGGCTGTTCTGAAAATCCACCCGTAGCATCAGCAAATTCTCCCAAGGGTCGATTGGACGACGTTTGCCAGTCATAGCGCGCATTGCCCGCACCGTGATACTGCGAATATTCCACTTTATCGGGTGCAATGGTTCCACCTGTATGAGATTGCCCGTTTTTACCGCTTTGAAAAGCGCTCATCATATCGGTGGCATTGCTGGTGGAAGCCCGATGCCCGGCATTGCCAATCGCCTCCCTTAAAGCACCGACAATCAGGCCGCGCACAAGGCCCGGGTCGCGAAATCGCACATCAGCTTTTGCAGGATGCACGTTCACATCGACACTGTACGGGTCAATTTGCAGAAACAATGCCAGAATTGGATGACGGTTTCTTGAAAGAAAATCCATATAGGCACCGCGAACAGCCCCCCAAAGAGCCTTGTCGCGCACCGGTCTGCCATTGACAAAAATAAACTGGTGCTGGGAATTGCCGCGATTGAATGTCGGCAGACCGGCAAATCCTGTCAGCCTGACACCTTCGCGTTCAGCATCAATTTCAAGTGCATTATCAAAAAATTCCCGCCCAAGCACCTGGCTGATACGCGCAAGCCTGGCGTCTTCGCCATGGGTTGCCTGAAATTCCAATGTGGTCCTGTCACTGCCCGAAAGGACAAAATGTATTTCGGGAAATGCGATAACAATTCGCTTTATTGTCTCAGAGATCGCGTTGCTCTCGGCCCGCTCACTTTTAAGAAATTTCAGTCTGGCGGGCGTTGCAAAAAACAAATCTCCCACTTCGACAATTGTCCCTTTTGACAAGGCGGAAGGTTTGGCAGCACCCACCTTGCCGCCGGTAACTGAAATTTTCCAGCCGTTGTCATCGTTTTCCTGCCGGGATTTTATTGTCAGCCTTGCAACAGCACCGATTGAGGGCAGCGCCTCGCCCCGAAATCCAAGTGAGCGTATATCAAGCAGATCATCGCTCAATTTTGATGTGCAATGGCGCTCGACAGCAAGGCAAAGGTCATCACGGCCCATGCCACAGCCATTGTCGCTTACCCTGATGAGCGATTTACCGCCGGCTGCGGTAATAATTTCTATTCTTGTTGCGCCTGAATCAATTGCATTTTCAACAAGTTCCTTGACCACACTGGCAGGGCGTTCGATGACTTCGCCAGCAGCAATCTGATTGATGACTATTTCAGACAGGCGATTGATTCTCATCCGGCATGTGTCCTGGACTGTTTCATGTTTACCTGAAAGCCGTCAGGCTGCGAAGAGCATCCCGATGCTCTAGATTTGCGGCAGTGGTTCTGCCCGTTCCCACACTTCCACTCTCCTGGAGGCGACCCAGGGCGCGGTTATCTGGTCAAAGGTAACATAGTGGTCGCTTATTAGGTGATGATCATAGGCAGCCTGGGTTTCATAGACCTGATACATAAAGCAGATGGATTTTCGGTTGGGGTAAAAACAGACATCAAACTGCATGCATCCAACCTCTCGTTCAAGTGTGATTTCCGCCTGCTTCATTGCGGCGTTGTAGAATATTGCCTGATTTTCTGAATCGACTTCAAATGTGACTGTTGCAACAAACATCAAAACCTCGCTTTTGGTCATTGTAAGGGATGTTTTTGGTACGGTAGTGTGTGATTCTCTATTGTCGCATTTTTCCGGCTGCCAATACAGGGTCAGGCATCAATATTATCAAATAAGTCCTTTCGGCCAAGGGCGTATATCGGCAGCTTTTGCTTTTTTCCCCTTAGCGAAATTTCACGTTTGGTATCGAGAGCAAAATTTGCCTTTGCAAATTCAGCAACATTT
>QIIJ01000231.1 GCA_003232595.1 Aurantimonadaceae bacterium
CCGCTTTCAAAACCTGCTGCAAAACCGAACTGACCCGCCATTGCACCGGCTCCGTGCCAGTTTTGTTGCGGGCGACCGGGCAGGAATGCCTGAAGTTCCTCGTCCCAGAGCGGCTTGTCGCCAAATTGGCTGGTCAGGTGAATGGCCGGAGACCAGCCGCCGGAAACAAGCAGGCAATCCACTTCAAAACGCTGGAGTTTGCTCGATATCCGGTTGGTGCCGGGTTTGAGCGGGCCGACATGGAGCGACGAAATACCAAGCATGCCGGTTGTTCGTGCAATGCCCCATCCGGCGTGGACCGGTGCGCCGATGGAAGCAGCAATCGCCCGCATTTCGGCGGAGACATCGCTTCGAACATCAATAATCAACGATATATTTGCATCACCTGCAGCCATATCCTGTGCCGCGAGATAGGCGGTGTCGTTGTTGGTAAAGAGAGCAATGTTCCGACCAGGCGCAACACCGAATTCGCTTACATAGCGTCTGCCTGCATCCGCAAGCATGATACCTGGACGGTCGTTGCCGGAAAATACCAGAGGCCGTTCAAAAGCACCGGTTGCCATGACGATGGACTTTGCCCGGATTGTCCAGGCTCTCTGGCGTGGTTCGTATTTGTCGGGTTGAGCCTTGTGGTCAGCAACCCGTTCGATGGCCAGCAGCGTGTTATCATCGAAATAGGATTGAACAGTGGTTCGGGTCAGGATGCGAAGGTTTTGACTTTTCCGCAATTTTGCAAACCTTGCAGCAAGCCATGCGTCCTCATTGTCGATGGTGGCGCTGCTGCCGACCAGCGATCCGCCAACAAATGGCTGCTGCTCGCACAATATAACATTGGCCCCGGACGTAACAGCGCATTCGGCGGCTGCAAGTCCTGCAGGCCCTGAACCAACCACCAGTACATCGCACCAGGCGTTCATTCGTTCATAGATATCCGGGTCGGCTCCAATAGCGGCTTTGCCCAGACCGGCAGCACGGCGGATCAGTTTTTCAAACTGCCACCAGACTTCAGTGGTCTTGTTGAACAGCATCTTCGGGCCCATGAAGGTCTTGTAATAAAACCCGGCGGCAAAGGCATTACCGGCAAGCTGGTTTACCGCCATAAGGTCAAATTTTGGCGATGGCCAGCAGTTCTGGCTTGTGGCCTCAAGCCCGTCATAAAGTTCGATTTCCGTCGCACGGGTATTTGGTTCAGCGCGGCTGCCTTTGCGCAAGGTAACAAGCGCGTTGGGTTCTTCAACGCCAGCAGAAAATATGCCGCGCGGGCGATGGTATTTGAAGGATCGCCCGATAACCCTGACCCCGTTTGCCAGCAGGGCAGAGGCAAGGGTGTCCCCCTCAAACCCGGAATAGGTGCGGCCATCAAAAATGAAACTGATATGATGGGACCGGTCGACACGGCATCCGCCCTTATCCAGCCGAATACTGCTCATTTGCCAGCCCGTCCGGATTTATCAGCCCAGGGACCAACTGTTTCGCAGGAAGCGATTTGATGGGTAAGGGTATTGCGGGAAACCAGCAGGTGCGAGCGGCATCCACCTGAATGCTGCCAGAGTTCTAAATGGTCACCCGCCGGGTTTTCACGATCATAAACATAGGCATTGAACTCATCAACATTGACATCAGAAATTGCCGGGCGCTTGATATTGCCGTCTCCCTGATAGGTGAATTCCCTAACATCCCGTTTGCCACACCATGGGCAGTCGATAATCATTGCATTTGCTCCTAGTGGATTGTTTGAGACAGATGATACCCACAGACGGTTTTCCAGGTTCATCCGGGCAGGCGCGTGATGTGTAGTGATGCCAGCATCATAATCATCGCGCAACGCACCCGGTGGGCCTGGAAATGCGCCCTTCGGGTCCAATATCCCGGTTTCTCGCTGCGTCAAGCTTTCTTGAAGATGGCCCGCATCGCCTGCGAAACCTCTCCTGTCGAGAAACCGGGATATTGGATCTGTGGGTACCATCTGTCTCAAACAATCCACTAGTGGTAACCAGGTGTCGGCCCGACACCTTTTTCGTCGATCTGGCGGCCCTGTTTAAACCGGTCAAGCGTAAACGGTGCGTTGATATCGTGCGGCTTGTCATTGGCAATCGTATGAGCAAAGCACCAGCCGGATGCGGGCGTTGCCTTGAACCCGCCATAACACCAGCCCGCATTAAGATACATCCCGGGAAGCGGCCCGGTGGTGATGATCGGACTGCCATCCATCGACATATCTGTAACGCCGCCCCAGGAGCGCAGCATTCGAAGGCGTGCAAACTTTGGATACATCGCCAGAAATTCGCTCATTACTTCTTCAACCACAGGCAGATTACCGCGCTGGGCGTAAGAGTTATAACCGTCAAGCGCGCCGCCAAAAACCAGCCCGCCCTTATCTGACTGGGAAGCATAAAGATGCCCGCCGCCAAAGGTCACCACATTGGCAATAACCGGCTTCAGTGCTTCCGAAACAAAGGCCTGCAGAACATGGCTTTCAATCGGCAAGCGCTCAATACCGGCGAGCCGCATTACCCGCGATGTGGAGCCGGCCACGGCCACGGCGGTTTTTTCCGTCCTGATTTCACCACGCGTGGTTTCAACACCGACAACCTTGTCACTTTCGCGCAGAAATCCGGTAACCTCGCAGTTTTCGAGTAAATCCACCCCGAGCTGGTCCGCCGCTCTTGCAAACCCCCAGGCCACCGCATCGTGACGGGCAGAGCCTGCAGAGGGTTGAAGCAACCCGCCAACCACAGGAAAACGCGCATTGCCCGAGACATCAAGCCCGGGATTGAGCCTTGCCACCTGGTCGCGGTCAAGCAGCTCTGCATCACCACCCAACAGCCGCATGGCATTTCCACGCTCGGCATAAAGGTCCATCTGCCCCGGTGTGTGGGCAAGGTTCAAGACCCCGCGCGGTGAAAACATTATATTGTAATTGAGATCATGTGACAGAGTGCGCCACAGCTGCATGCTTTTTTCATAGAAACGAATATTTTGCGGCAACAGATAATTGGAACGTACAATTGTCGTATTGCGGCCGACATTGCCACCGCCAAGCCAGCCTTTTTCCACCACTGCGATATTGGTCAGGCCATGAACGCTTGCAAGATACCAGGCGGTCGCAAGGCCATGCCCGCCACCACCGACAATGATTACATCGTAGGATTTTTTCGGTTCGGGCTTGCGCCATTGCACCTGCCAGTTCCGGTTGCCGGAAAAAGCATGTTTAATCACAGCAAGAGCGGAAAACCGGGACAAGTTCAGACTTTCGGGTACAAATTGTTTCTTGATGTTATTCAGTCAGATTTACCGGCACTTGTCACGCCCTATCAGGCTATCACCGCCAATTATTTTCCTAATTGGCGGTGATATTATACCATTCGTCGTTTTCATTTGAATGTCGAAATCTGCTGTGCTTATTGTCATGCTCTGGAGCAACAACGGGAGCATTGATGGAAAAGCGAATAGACGGCAAGGCTATCGCCGCTGAAGTGGTGGCCGAAGCCAAAGCCCATAGCGAAAAACTGGTTGCTGATCACCGCATCACTCCTGGTATCGCAGTGGTCATTGTCGGTGAAGACCCGGCAAGCGAGGTCTATGTCGCCTCGAAGGGGCGCATGGCAAAAGAATGCGGCTTTCACTCTGTTCAGCACACCCTGCCCGATGATATCAGTGAAGAAGATCTGCTGAAACTGATTGCCAGTCTGAATGACGATCCGGCTATTCACGGTATTCTGGTGCAATTGCCTCTGCCTGGGCAAATTGATGAAGGCCGGGTCATCCAGGCGATTGATCCCGACAAGGATGTGGATGGATTTCACTATGTGAATGTGGGAAAACTGACCACTGGCGAGCTTGGTTCAGCATTTGTACCCTGCACCCCCGCCGGGTCGATGATCCTGCTCAACCGCACGCTTGGCGGGGATTTATCCGGCCTCAATGCTGTTGTGGTCGGGCGTTCGAATATTGTCGGAAAACCCATAGCAAGCCTGCTGCTTGCAGCAAACTGCACGGTCACAATTGCCCATAGCCGGACTGCAGACCTTGCTGCCCTCTGTCGCAGCGCCGATATTCTGATTGCCGCCGTTGGCCGCCCCGAGATGATCACAGGTGACTGGATCAAGCCCGGCGCGACTGTCATTGATGTTGGCATAAATCGCATTCCGGCGCCAGAACGAGGTGAAGGCAAAAACCGGCTGGTGGGTGATGTGAACTATAATGAAGCAGTAGAAGTGGCCGACCATATCACGCCGGTTCCAGGTGGTGTCGGGCCAATGACGATCGCACTCTTGATGGCCAATACCGTGAGCGCCGCCTATCGCTCGGCAGGTCTCGACGCGCCCGAGTTTTAGCTCTTTACTGCCTCAATTCATTTGCCCAGGGCGGGTCTGCACCAGGGCGTGAGACACAAATGGCGGCAGAATGGCTTGCAAATTCCAGTGCGTTTGCGAGCGAATTTCTGTCCGGCGCGAATTGTGTTTTGGATTGCAGTAATCCCTGATCGTCGAACGATGCCAGCAGGCCGGCCATGAAGGCATCACCGGCCCCGATAGTATCGGCCACCACAACCTCTTCCGCAGGCTGAACCAGATGATGGTCCCGGCTGAAACCTTCAGCTCCCTTCCTGCCTTTGGTTACAACCACCAGGGCAACACCTGATCCAAGCCACCTGGCAGCAAAGGTTCCAGTCGATATTCCAGGCTCCAGCCAGTCCAGGTCCTCATCACTTACCTTGATGATATCGGCAATTGAAAACAACCTGTTAAGCCGTGCAATATAGGCGGCACGTGCATCCACCAGGCCCGGTCGGATATTGGCATCAATGGTGATGATCCGTTTATTGTGGTTCTTTTGTGCGAGATGCTCAAGTGTCGCGCCCGAAGGATCATTGATCAGTGAAAACGACCCGAAATGCAGCACTTTGACTGTTTCAGGTATCTGCGGCAGTTGGGCAATTACAAGGTTTCTCCCGACCGACCCCTCATCAAGGAACACATATTCTGCCGTATCATTATTCAATTTCACAAATGCCAGCGTGCTTGGAAGTGAAC
>QIIJ01000139.1 GCA_003232595.1 Aurantimonadaceae bacterium
ACAAAAACGGATGAATATATCCCTGAATTGCACCCTGAGCTGCCTGAATTGAGGTTATGCTTAAGGAAACCCAGGTTGCCCCAAGCTGGGTGATGACAATTTCCGATGCGCCGATGGATTTGGAAATATCCACAACTGCTGCAACAATTGCGATGGCCAGCAAAAACAGGCCGATCACTCGCGCCAAAAAAGTAAACATGGGCTACACCTGTGTTTTGGAGAAACAGAATTTAATTAAAAATACGCCTGCTCGTCGCAAACCGCAATAGGTTGACGCAACATTGATTTGAACGTTACCAGCCGTTGATAGTCAAGTTAACGAGCCAAACCGCCTAAAATGGAAGCCCAACATAATTCTCGGCCAGTGAGGCAAGGGCCTTTTTCGATGAAAAAAGGTATTCCAGTTCAGTTTGCTGGAGTTGGTTGTCAAAACTGCTGTTTTCGGGGAAACGGTGCAGCAATGTGGTCATCCACCAGGAAAAACGCTGCCCTTTCCACACCCGCGCCAGCGCCTTGTCGGAATAGTTCTCAAGGCCGGTATCATCATCTTTTTCATAATGATCAAGCAATGCGTGATATAGATAGTAAATATCAGATGCGGCGCTGTTGAGGCCGCGCGCACCGGTTGGCGGCACAATGTGAGCCGCATCACCCGCCAGAAACATGGACCCATAGCGCATCGGCTCGGCAACAAAAGAGCGAAGCGGTGCGATACTTTTTTCAATCGAAGGCCCGGTAATCAGTTCCCCTGCCACATCGTCGCTTTAATTCCTCCCAGAAACGATCATCAGGCCAGTCATCGACATTATCTTCCAGAGAGACCTGAATATAGTAGCGGCTGATTTTTTGAGATCGCATCGAACAAAGGGCAAATCCGCGTTCGTGCCTGGCATAAATCAATTCTGGCGATACCGGCTTAGTACGCGAGAGCACACCCAGCCAGCCAAACGGATAAACCCGCTCATATTCGGTGATTTTATCGTCTGGAATGGACTTGCGACTAATGCCGTGAAATCCGTCGGCACCAACGATATATTCACAATCCAGCCGTTTGTCCTCATCGCCCTCGCGCCAGGTGATCCATGGCGATGACGTATCCATATCATGCGGCTTAACATCATCCGCATTATGTATAACCATTCCGCCAAGCCGGTCACGGCCCTCGTAGAGATCCCTGGTAAGTTCGGTCACCGAGTTGCCTCCAGTGAGCCGGTTGAGATCGACCCGCTCCTTGATGCCATCATGAGCGATATAAATTCCGTCATGGATTTCACCCTCCCTGTCCATCCGTCCGGCCACCTGGGCTTCGCGCATGAGATCAACAAATCCGTGCTCAAGAACACCGGCACGGATTCGCCCGAGTACATATTCGCGACTTCGTTTTTCCAGAACAACAGAATTAATGCCTTTTAGATGCAACAGTTGCGACAGCAAAAGCCCGGACGGGCCACCCCCGATAATGCCAATCTGGGTTTTCATGTTTATTCCTTCTTGTGATTGGACAGGTCGCAAATCGAGTTAGTTGATATTTTCCAAAATCATCGTCCCGGCACCGGTGTTTGAAATCGGGATGGTGTAGTTTTGATGCAACAGATTGACATTTGGCGACAGCGCGCCGCGCATCATCATCCACATGATAAATTCTGATCCTTGCGATCCGGCTTCCCGAATTAGCTCATGCCGGCCTATTTTAGTCAGTTCTTCCGGGGCCGTAACAATTTTTTCCATGCACATCTGGTCGAATTTTTTGTTGATGTGTCCGGCCCGCTCGCCATCCAGCTGATGGGACAGACCGCCGGTTCCAAGGATCACGACCTTGATATCTTCAGGCCAGGATTCAATCGCACGACCCAGTGATTTGCCAAAATCGAGGCATCTTTTCATCGTCGGGATTGGGTGCTGGACCGTATTGGCGCTGATAGGAATAGCGCGCGGCATATCCGCTCCCCGGTCGGGCCAGAATAATTGCATCGGCACAGTAAAACCATGGTCAACCAGAATTTCCTGACAGGAGGTAATGTCAAACTCATCATTGATCATCTGCTCAATGATGTGCCAGGACATTGCCGCATCGCCCTGAAACGGATCCATTGTCGGCAGGCCCCAACCTTCGTCTGCATTATGGTATTCGTGGGCCGCGCCAATGGCAAATGTTGGCATTTTATCGAGGAAAAAATTAAGCCCGTGATCATTGTATATTACAATTGCCACATCGGGTTTGTGGTCGCCCAGCCACTCACGCACTGGCGGATAGCCTTCAAAGAATGTTTTCCAATAGGGCTCATTCTGGTTGTTTCGGGCTATTGCGTTGCCAATTGCCGGAATATGTGAGGTGGTCAGACCGCCTATAATCGTCGCCATGATTAATCTCCCGCCCGTACAAGTTTTTCCTTGAAGTCCTCAACACTCATACCGGTTTGCTGGGCGCCGATATCCTGCATGTTCAAGCCAAACATGCCGGTAAATTTTGCCAGATAATAAACATTGCCGCCGACAGCAATCATCGCCAGCACGTCTTTGTCGCGGCAGGCCTGTTTTTGCTCTTCATTGAGCCCAAATTTTTCGAAATAGGCCTCCGGATCAGCCTTGTACTCTTCTCTTGCCTGTTCGGTATTGAAGGAAAAGCACATTTTGTTGAGGGCATAACCCTTCATCGCCATACGTCCGTCAAACAATGTTGTGCCGGGAATCTCCGGGTGATGATTGAATTCGGTGCTCATGATTGATGCTCCTTTTTCATGATGTCTGGCCCCAGTACAGCCACATTGGGTTTTCCACCAGAAGGGCGCGTTGCAGCTTTTTGGAAGGGGCGATTTTTTCGATCAGATCAACCAGATGCCCATCATCGGGCATGTGGGATTTCATGTTGGGGTGTGGCCAGTCTGTGCCCCATAAAACCCGATTGGGAAAGCTTTTGACCAGCATTCTCGAAAACGGCAGAACATCACCGTAGGGCGGGCCTTGGATACTCAACCTCTCGGGACAACTGACCTTGGTCCAGATATTTTCATTATCCTGCATAAACTGAACAAAACGCTGAAAATCCTGGTGTTTTACGCCCTTTTCCACATCAGGTCGCCCCATATGGTCGACCACCACGATTGTCGGTAATTGTTGTAAAAACGGAATAAGGTCTTCCAGGTCTGGTGCTTCAAAATAGACCACGATATGCCAGTCCAGCCGGGATATTTTTTCTGCCACCTTCAAAAATGCCGCACGCGGGGTGGTATCGACCAGCCGTTTGACAAAGTTGAAACGTACAGCACGCACACCGGCCCGGTGCAGAATTTCAAGCTCTTCCATCGAAATTTCGGGGTCGACAACTGCAACGCCACGGGCAAGATCACCAGCCGCAACAAGTGCGTCAACCAGTGCGTCATTATTCGTGCCATGGCACGAGGCCTGTACTATGATATTACGCGAAAAACCCAGATGATCGCGCAAGGCGAACAGTTTTTCCTTTGGCGCATCACACGGAGTGTATTTGCGCGTCACTGCATAGGGGAAAAGAGAGGCCGGCCCGAATACATGACAATGGGCGTCAACCGCGCCAGGCGGAGGCACATAGGCCGGTTTCGACGGATCAGGGTGAAACGGGCGGTAATCCTTATCCATGGCTGGTATTCATGTTTGCGGGTGCAAAAACTTCGCCGTCGAATAGTTTGCGGGCGGTGCGCAGAATGGCTGCACTTGCCACACTACCCGCATTATCCAGAGTGGTGATAATTGTTGTTTCGCCGATCGGATGTTCAATTTTCAAGGGCCTGGATGGTTCCTTCGGCCTATCGGCAATATTTTGAGCCAATTCATTGGCAATCGATCCTTGAACAAGGCAGGCCGTTGCCACACTGACCGCACCCAGAACACCGATTGATGCATGACACCGATGGGGGATGAATGTGCGTGTAGACAGCGTACCCCCCTTTGTTGCCGTACTCACCATGGTCATTTTTGGTACGGTCTTTTGGCTGACATTGCCCAGATTCATCTTCGGCCCCGCAGCGAGGCGAATATTTTCCAGTCTCTCCCGCAACCCGTTGTTGGACTCAAGCTCTTGTCGTGTTTCCTGGCCGGAAATGCCCAAATCCGTTGCACGCAGGATAATTGTCGGCATACCGTTGTCGATGCAGGTAACGTCTGTATCTTCGATCCGGTCGACCACATTGCCGGTTGGCAGTAATGAGCCACAGGTGGAGCCTGCTGTGTCTTCAAATGCCAGCAATATGGGCGCAGCTATGCCCGGAACGCCATCAATTGCAGCCTTGCCTACATAGGTGAGCCTGCCATCGGGGGTCGATATTCGGGATGTGGCTATTTTTCCGGTATTTTCCATATAAATCCTGATACTGGTTTCGCCTTTTTCAGCTTTTACGAGACCCCTTTCAATGGCAAAAGGGCCAACACCTGCCAGAAGGTTGCCGCAATTTTGCGCATCACTGACAAGCGCCTTGTCGACCGACACCTGCAAGAAAAGATAACTCACATCTGCATCATCGCGCGCCGATGCCTCGACGATTGCCACCTTGGAAGTCAGCGGGTCAGCACCACCCATACCGTCAATCTGGCGCGCATCGGGTGATCCCATCACGGAAAGCAGAAACCGGTCACGGTCTTCCCGGTTGCCGGGTAAATCCGCCGCCAGGAAATATCCTCCCTTCGACGTGCCGCCGCGCATCCACATACATTTTGTGCCGACAAGTCCCTCAGACATATTTCAGGCCCTTGTCGGCAAGTCGCTGGCGCATATTATACATATCGAGGCCAAGTTCGCCACTTGCAAGGCGGTTGCGCTTTTCCTCCTCATTGGCAATTCGTTCCCGGGCTTTTTCGAGCACTTTTTCAGCTTCCTCACGCCGCACAACACAAACCCCGTCATCATCGGCGACAATCACATCACCCGGATTTACAAGTGCGCCTGCGCAAACAACGGGCACATTGACACTGCCAAGTGTTTCCTTGACCGTGCCCTCGGCAAATACCGCGCTTGACCATACGGGAAACTTCATTTCTGCAAGATCGGCAATATCGCGCACGCCAGCATCAATAATCAGGCCGCGCCCGCCGCGCGACTGCATGGAAGTCGCCAGAAGATCACCAAAGTAACCCGCATTGGAGGGCGAGGTTGGTGCCAGAACCAAAATATCGCCATCCTGCACCTGTTCGATGGCAACATGCACCATCCAGTTATCACAGGGCGGGGCTGAAATTGTTACCGCCGAAGCTCCCAGCCTGGCACCTGCATAGATCGGTCGCATATTGGCAGCCAGCAGGCCCTTGCGGCCCTGTGCCTCGTGCACGGTTGCCACCCCGCACTTGCCAAGGGCATCAATGACCGCCTGATCGGCGCGTTCAATATTCTGGACCACAACATTCATGTCAGTTCATCCACGGTGCGAGGATAGATCGACTGAAACCCTTCAGCATATTTTGCAGGCCGCCCGCCCGCCATACCGCCGGAATTGCGGCGAAAATGATTGCCGCGGTTTTCTGCCACATTGGTATAAAAATTCCACAAATGCTCCTGGCCCTGCATGCATTCAATGGCCGCGCGTTTTTTGTCCCATACATCGGTGATATCGAGAAACACATCAGGCTTCCAGCCCATCTGTTCTGTCTGGTGCGGTTCGAACAGATAGAGCTGCGGCGCGCCAAGCACTTTTTCGCCGGGATTATGTCCCCACGCCTGGGCAATCATCCGGCACTCCATGGTAATTGCGGTGGCATAGGAATGATCGGTGTTATAGGGGTCGTATTGCGAATGGCTTAACATAAAATCGGGCTGAACACTGCGGATCAGATCAACCAGCCTGAACTTTGCATCGCGATCCACCTCAAGCGGGTAATCGCCCAGATCGAGAAATTGTATGTCATGGGCATCCAGCGCTTTGGCAGCCGCTTCCGCCTCCTTGCGCCGTGCTGTCTTTACCTGCTCAAGTGAATAATCGCCGGTTTTCCACAATTTGGCTGATTCACCGCGCTCGCCATAGGAAAGACAGGCAATTGTGACCGCATAGCCCTTTTGCTGATGCAGGGCGATGGCACCGCCCGCCCGCCAGACAAAATCAGCCGAAAATCTGCCGCATGGGCACTGACCACCAAAGCGGTTTTGGTCTTTGTCATGGAATTCTCCAGTGAATTCTCCAGATCGGATTTCTGACCC
This sequence comes from Aurantimonadaceae bacterium, assembly GCA_003232595.1. Classification (GTDB taxonomy): domain Bacteria; phylum Pseudomonadota; class Alphaproteobacteria; order Rhizobiales; family Rhizobiaceae; genus SZUA-100. Next base: position 6,161 of record QIIJ01000139.1, read on the forward strand.
CGGCAAGCCGGAGCAAAAATACTATTCCCCGTCTGAAGGTGAATATCAATTCGAATTGTCGGCAAGTAAATAAGTTTTTGCTATAGCTGCAAAACACATACGAGAAAATTCAACCGATTGCCTTTGCCACCGAATTTGCAAGCCCTTCAGTCTTTTCATCCCAGTTTGCCGTTTTAGAGGTGACCAGAAAGGCCTGGGATTGCAAAATAACCCCGTCCTTTGGCACTTTCAGGTGATTTGCCTTCAGGGTGGAGCCGGTGGAGGTGATATCGACGATCACATCGGCCTGACCGGCAGCAGGAGCGCCTTCGGTGGCACCGAGACTTTCAATTATGCGGTAGGTGGCAATGCCGTGCCGGGCAAAATATCCTTGTGTCAATCGCCAGTATTTGGTGGCAATGCGTAACCGCCGACCGTGACGAAGGCGGAATTCAGCAGCCACATCATCAAGGTCTGCCATGGTTTCAACGTCTATCCAGGCTTCCGGTACACCAATCACCACATCGGCTCTGCCAAATCCCAAAGCTCGCGTTAACTCAAGCTTTTGCTGCCAGCGGGCAATGTTTTCCCGCACCAGGTCTTCACCG
>QIIJ01000108.1 GCA_003232595.1 Aurantimonadaceae bacterium
TTCGGGATCATGTGTGCCCAATGGACCTCGGTACGTATTCTCCCTGAGATGCGGCCTGGCGTAAGATGAAGCAGAGATGTAACCAGGGCAAGCCACCCCCCCCCAAATTCTGGCAGGGACGCATGATTGCGTCATATAAATTAAATGGATTCGACGGACAATCATGCGTCCCGCGTTTCAACTCTTCCAGCCTGCGAATATCGCGTGGGTGTATTCCCGTTCAGCCAAACCTTTCCAAACATTCACAATAAACATAAACTTGCCCCTTGACCTTCCAGCGTGGGGAAGGTTTATCTGGTGACAACACTTCACCAGACATCGGATAGTTACCATGAACGTTCACACCAAAGGCGGCAGTTGCTGCGACCACGACCATGACAAGGCTGCAACAGGTGGCGAAACCAGCATAGATCCTGTGTGTGGCATGACCGTGCAGCACAATGCCGGAAAGCCCTCTTTGGAGCATAAAGGCACCACCTACCATTTCTGCAGTTCGAAATGTCATGATAAATTTGAAGCAGAGCCAGAGGCATATAGCGCAGAAAATACGGTGAATGACCCGGTTTGCGGCATGACTGTAACCCTCGGCAAGGGCAAGCCCAGCTTTGACTACAACAATGAAACCTATCATTTCTGCAATCCAAAATGCCACAACAAGTTCGAGGCCGACCCGTATTTTTATGCATCTGGCGACAATAAAAAGAAGAAGGTCTCTGAAAACACCAGCGCGATGTATACCTGTCCCATGGATCCGGAAATTGTTCAGGAAGGTCCAGGAACCTGCCCGATATGCGGCATGGCGCTGGAACCGATGGGTGGTGTTTCGGACGAACCCAATCACGAACTGATCGACTTTACCAAAAGAATGTGGGTCAGCGCGATTGCTGCAATTCCGCTTCTTATTGTTACAATGGGCCCGTTTCTTGGCTTGCCAGTCCGTGAATGGATCGGCGAGCAATTAACGGTTTATATGGAATTTGTGCTGGCGACACCCGTGGTCTTGTGGGCCGCCTGGCCGTTCTTCAGTCGCGGCTGGATGTCGGTTAAAACCTGGAACCTCAATATGTGGACGTTGATCATGTTGGGGGTAGGGGCCGCCTATGGCTTCAGTGTGGTTGCCACATTTTTCCCCGGGCTGTTTCCGCTGGGGCTTCAAACCGGGGGCTACGTTCCGGTTTACTACGAGGCGGCTGTAGTGATTGTTGCCCTGGTATTTGTCGGCCAGGTGCTGGAACTGAGGGCGCGGGAGCGCACTGGTGATGCAATCAAGGCGTTGCTCGATCTGGCCCCAAAGACTGCCCGAAGAATTAATGCCGACGGTTCTGAATATGATGCGCCACTTGAAAATATTCTTCAGGGCGACCGTCTTCGCATCCGACCCGGCGACAGTGTACCGGTTGACGGTGTTGTTCTTGAAGGCAGTTCATCGGTCGATGAAAGCATGTTGACCGGCGAATCACTGCCTGTGGGCAAATCTGAAGGTGATGAACTGACCGGTGGCACGATAAACAAAAATGGTTCGATGATTATGACAGCCGGTAAGGTTGGTGATGAAACCATGCTTGCCAAAATCATTGAAATGGTTGCCAATGCCCAGCGTTCGCGCGCACCGATTCAGGCCATCGTGGACAGGGTTGCCAGCTATTTTGTACCAATAGTTGTTGCGATTGCGGTGATTGCATTCGTCATGTGGATGACGTTTGGACCAGAGCCTGCCTTTATATTCGCGCTTGTTTCAGCGGTTTCGGTTTTGATCATTGCCTGCCCCTGTGCCATGGGTCTGGCAACTCCGATGTCGATCATGACAGCCGCCGGCAAAGGCGCGCAAAACGGAGTGTTGATCAAGGATGCCACAGCACTTGAATTGATGGCAAAAGTTGACACACTTATCGTTGACAAGACGGGCACCCTGACCGAAGGCAAACCTACGCTGACTGATGTGGTGTTGCTTGGCAAAATGAAGGAAGATGCTTTCCTCAGTCTGTCTGCGTCGCTTGAAACCAGTTCCGAACACCCGCTTGCCGAGGCCATTGTTGCAGGAGCAGAAGAGCGCGGTGCAAAAATCCGGAAAGTCACAGAATTTGAAGCCATCACCGGTAAAGGTGTAAAGGGCATTGTCGGCAAAAAGGTCGTTGCATTGGGCAACAAGGCAATGATGGAAACGCTTGGTATCAAAACTGACGATGCCGACAAGGAAGCAAACAAACTGCGTGAAACCGGCAGAACGGCAATGTTTGTTGCCATTGAAGGCAAGCTTGCGGGTATTATCGCGGTTTCCGACCCGATCAAAAAGGAGACGGCTGAAACCATCCGCAGTCTGCATGCCGCAGGAATGAAAATCATTATGGCCACCGGCGATAATGAACGTACTGCCAAGGCTGTGGCGGATGAGCTTGGTATTGACGAAGTGCTTGCGGGTGTTCTGCCCGAAGACAAGCAGGCGCTTGTGGCACGGCTACATGCCGAGGGACACAAGGTTGCGATGGCTGGTGATGGTGTCAATGATGCACCGGCACTTGCGGCAGCAGATGTTGGTATAGCCATGGGCACTGGCGCAGATGTTGCAGTTGAAAGTGCCGGCATTACCCTGCTCAGGGGCGACTTGAGCGGTATTGTCCGGGCCCGCAAACTGGCCCAGGCAACAATCAGGAATATCAAGCAGAACCTGTTCTTCGCATTTGCCTATAACACGGCAGGTGTTCCAATTGCAGCGGGCATTCTTTACCCGTTGACCGGAACATTGTTGTCACCAATGATTGCAGCAGCGGCAATGAGTCTGTCTTCTGTCTCTGTCATCACCAATGCGCTGAGGTTGAAGAATGTCAAGATTGATTAGAGCAATTTTATTGACATATGAAAAGCTCAAAAGACCTGGAATTCAGGAGTAGACTATGAATATAGGTGCCGCCGCCAGGCAGTCAGATCTGCCACCCAAAACCATTCGATATTATGAAGAGATTGGTTTAGTTTCACCCGAACGTGCATTCAATGGATATCGTGATTATGGAGACGGTGATATTCACAAACTTCGGTTTATCCAACGCGCCCGGAGTTTGGGTTTCTCGATTGAGGAATGCCGTCAATTGATGGCTCTTTACAATGACCGAACCCGCGCAAGCCGGGATGTGAAATCACTGGCCAATGCCAAGCTGAATGATATTGACCGCAAGATTGCAGAATTACAATCCATGCGCAGGACCCTTCACGATCTTGCAGAAAAATGTCATGGAACTGACCGGCCGGATTGCCCTATTCTGGACGATATTTCTGGCGATACGGAAAATGAATCACGGCTTATAAATCTGGGATAAAATAAATGAAAATAATTGGTATTGTAGTGCTGGCCATAGTTGCGGGTGCGGGAATATGGTGGTTTGGATTTTCATCCAGCCCCGAACCGGAACAGACAGCCATGACGACCGGGCAAGATTCCACAAACACCAGAACGCCGCCAGGCGCGCAAACCGTCTCCGTCAGAATTCCTGAACTTGGGCAGATTGCAAGGCTGGGTAAAGAGGATTTTGACAACAATTGCGCTGCCTGCCACGGTATAAACGCTGCCGGCACAGAAAATGGCCCGTCATTTATTCACACAGTATATCGGCCCGGTCATCATGCAGACTTTGCCTTCCAACGGGCAGTTGAAACCGGCGTGAGGGCGCATCACTGGAGGTTCGGCAATATGCCTCCGCAACCACAGGTGAGCAAACAGGAACTGGCAAGAATTGTTGTCTATGTTCGCGAATTACAGATTGCCAATGGTATAAGGTGAATAGTTTGTCAGGTACCGGACAGGCATTGTTGCTCACAATGTTTTGGCCGCCTGCCAGAGGGTCTCCATTTCCTCCTGGCTGGCATCCTCAAGAGAAATGCCTTGTTTGGCCAGTTCAGTTTCAATGTGTTCAAAGCGTTTTATGATTTTGCCGTTTGAGTTTCGAAGGGCGGTTTCCGGGTCAAAGCCAATATGCCGGGCAAGATTTGTCAGCGTGAACAAAACATCGCCGAATTCCATCTGGGTGTTTTGAAGGTTGCCACTTTCCAGTTCGATCTCCAACTCGTCGAGTTCCTCGCGGACTTTTTCAATAACGGCCTGTGGGTTGTCCCAGTCAAATCCAACCCGCGCAGCTTTATTCTGGATTTTCAGTGCACGTGTCAGTGCGGGCAGGGAGCGTGGAATATCTGCAAGCAATCCAGGGGGTTGTTTTTCCGGTAAACCGGCTTTTTGGCGCTGCAGAGATTTAACGGCTTTTTCCTGTTCCTTGATGCGATCCCAAGCACCCCTGGCCATGCCGGATGATCTCGCTTTTTTATCGCCAAAAACATGGGGATGGCGTCGGATCATTTTTTCAGTAATGACCTCGACCACATCGTCAAACCTGAAAAAACCTTTCTCCTCGGCCATGCGGGCGTGGTATACTACCTGCAACAGCAGATCTCCCAATTCCTCTCGAAGGTCATCCAGGTCACTTCTTTCAATAGCATCCGCCACCTCATAAGCTTCTTCAATGGTATAAGGTGCAATTGAATTGAAATCCTGCTCAATATCCCAAGGGCAGCCGGAGTGAGGATCGCGCAATGCGGCCATGATTTCAATCAGGCGAACAATGTCTTTAGAAGGCCGCATAGAAATATCCTGAGAGTATGTCGTCAGATGTTGTAGATTAAATTATTCGGGGTACCAATATTGTGGAGTGTTATCGCCTTTTCTGATCACAATAAAATTATTGGCAAATGCCCGAACTGGCGCACTCCAGGAACCGTCGGGCCATTTCACCCGAATATTGGCTCGCTCGGCAACCCCAAGCCCGACATGAACAAAACCAAGGGCGCCGGATGCATGACCGCCTCCAACTTTGATCCGGCGGATTCGTGTTGTATTGCCGGATCTGACAGAAATTTCTGCGCCTATTGCATCACGATTGGCACCGTCCTGCTGCAATTCAATCTGCAACCAGTTGCCCATCGGT
>QIIJ01000235.1 GCA_003232595.1 Aurantimonadaceae bacterium
GCCTTGCGTGCAGCTACCTGCAGTTTTGGATCCAATGTCGTGCGAACCGATAATCCGCCCTCATAAAGAGCCTCTTCTCCATATCGACGCAGAACTTCACGACGTACTTCTTCGGCAAAATATTCCGAGGCAAACAAATATGAGCCCTTTGGCCGCGGATTGACACCGAGAGATTGTTTCTTGGCTTTCTCGCCATCCTCGAATGTCACATACCCATTGTTGACCATACGGGTGATAATGGTATTGCGGTGTTCGATCGCCCGCTTGGTAAACCTGTAAGGGTGGTAGTCGTTTGGACCTTTGGGCAGGCTTGCAAGATACGCCATTTCCTGCAGATTCAATTCATTGACCGACTTGTTATAGTAGGCAAGGGATGCGCCAGCCACACCGTAGGATCCAAGTCCCATAAATATCTCGTTCAGATACAGTTCTAGAATTTGGTCTTTCGTATAGGCACGCTCGATGCGCATCGACAAAATTGCCTCTTTGATCTTTCGATCAATTGTCGTTTCGTTTGAGAGAAGGAAGTTTTTCGAAACCTGCTGAGTGATCGTTGAAGCACCAACAAGCCTTTTGCCAGATCCGTAGTTCCGGATATTTGTGATCACTGCACGGGTGAGGCCTGAAAATGATATACCGCTGTGGGTGTAAAAGTCCTTGTCCTCAGCAGAAATAAAGGCGTTTTTAAGCTGTTCCGGAATGGCCTGGATTGGCAGATAGAGTCGGCGCTCCCTGGCATACTCCGCCATCAGACTGCCATCAACTGCATGGATCCTTGTGGTAACCGGTGGTTCATACTTGCTCAGAACTTCATAGTCCGGCAGGTCCTTAACCAGATCAGAAACATACCAGCCAACAACCAGAGCAACGATCAAGGCGAGCAGGGTTCCGATGCCAAACAGATAGCCAATCAGTCGCAAAAACATTCAATAGTTCCCAAATTTACCTTCAGCGCCCGAGATTCCCCCAAATCTCGCAGCCATACTTCATTTCTCACAGCCATACTTCATTGTGGTGTTTGCCATTCCTTTACGGAAATTGCAATGATGACCACACCACAACCACTCCGCAAACAGAATCACCCATGAGTATATATAAACTAAGGCGATTTCCTGTAATGCGCCAAATATTTAGTATCAGTTGGTATTCAACAGCATTATTTTGCCCGTAAGTGTAAAAATGCATTGCGAATTTCGTGAGTTCTTTGATAGGCGACAATGGCTTGCGAAACAAATTCTGAAGTGCTGGCCTGCCATTCTGAGCTCGATATCTGTTTCACGTCGTCAGCATTGGAAAGATAGCCCAGCTCTAACAGTACAGAGGGGATATCGGGCGCGCGCAACACCTGAAAATTTGCAGCTCGGTGGGGGTTTTTTATCAGGGAAATTCTACCACTGAGCCTATCGATCAAAGTTGAAGCGAACTGGACAGAAAACACACCGGTCTCACGTCTGGCGAGGTCGAGCAGAATATCGGCGACAGCGGTGTCCTCCTTAGGCAATGCCAACCCGGCAAATATATCAGCCCGGTTCTCGTTTTTGGCCATTGTTCGTGAAAACTCATCAGAGCCAACTTCTGACAGGGTATATATTGTTGCACCGCGAATCTGCCGCTGTCTGAGCGAATCTGCGTGAATTGACAGCATCAGGTCCGCTTTGTTTCGGCGGGCAAAACTCACTCTTTCAGCAAGCGAGACAAATACGTCATGTTCGCGAGTCATTAAAACGCGTATATTCCGGGTTTTTTCCAACACGCGTTTAAGGGCAACGGCAAATCCGAGCGTGATCGACTTTTCAATTGTCCGTCCAGATCCTTCCGCGCCGCCATCAATGCCACCGTGTCCAGGGTCAATAACGATGGTAAATTGCTTTGCCCTGCCCTTTCTGTCGCGCCTTATCCGATCTCCTTTGTAGGCAACATTGCCGGATTCTCCCAATGCTCCGGTTTGAAGGAATATGGCATCGCGATAGGTTTCACGATCAGTTTTTATAATATCCATGGTTAGACGATGTCGGCCATCTTTTTGCTGTGGCTTTATCGAATATTTTTCAACCCGGGTTGGCACACTTGTCAGCAACACAACGCGCGATCGCCCGGGCGCAATCGCACCGGCTCGAAAATCGGTCACAAGACCCCGAATTCGCTCGTCACTGCTTCCGTCAAGACCAAAGATGGTTTCTTCAAGATCAAGGACTAAACGGTCCGGGTTTTCCAGATACATAGTCTTGAATTTGATCCTTCGGTCAAAATCCATCACCAGCCGAACACGATTATTATCGCCTACAACGCGGGCTGCATAAGCAACGGCAATTTCGTCAGCAGTTTGCTTGATATCGCCGGCAAGCGACGTGCTAATGCCCGCAGTTAATACAGACAGGAGGGCCAGCAGCAATATCCTCATCTTGATGATTGTGTTGCGATTCATTTGAAGATCAACCAGGCTCCTGCGCAAATTTCGGCGACAGCAATATCGGCTATGAGACTTGTTCCTACCGTTTTATGGTTAATGCATTCTATGTAATTGCCCTCATTGGAAAAGAAAAGCTTCGGGGTAACAGCCTATTTCACATTTTTGCGAATATTACTTGTCATATCATGGCATGCAGCATATGTGTAAATTACGGAATCTGGTTGCGGTTTGACGGGACACAGGCCGGAAATGCGTTAATGTGCGGCAAAGAGATTTTATAAGTCAGTTACAATCCATTCTGAATTATTCAGTCTAGTCAAATGCTTATGCACGTCAAACTGCCGTTTCCAGCCGTCCGACGTCTAACGATCCAATCGATCCGATAAATTAGAGTTCGCGGATTCTGCAAAAGCAGCATCGGCTAAATAATGGCATTTTGAGCAACATATACTAAAATGCCCGCCTTAATGGCACATAAACATTGTTCGCCGGTTTTGTTTCCGGTGAATTATTTCGAGTAAAACACGGCCCGCAGGTCCGATGACTGACACGATGAGACAAACAAATCACAACCATCCAGATGCGCCATCATTGCGATTCGCATCAATGGGGTTGAATTGGGAATTTCCTGTTGAATTTCTCCATAATTTGCATTGTCGACTGGCTGCATCTGTATCCTGCTTGGCCAATAACCAATTCGACTATGAAGCAGATGGCGCAATTCGAACGATTTGCAGGCCCTACAGCCCTCCACTGCGTTGTGGTCGTGGAAAGTATTCTACATGGCACAGAACAAGATGCTCATCGATGCCTCCCACCCGGAGGAGACCCGGGTTGTTGTCGTTCGCGGCAACAGGGTTGATGAATTTGACTTTGAATCAGAGAACAAAACACAAAACCGTGGCAATATATATTTAGCCAAGGTAACGCGGGTTGAACCCTCTTTGCAGGCTGCATTTGTTGACTATGGCGGCAATCGTCACGGTTTCCTGGCATTCAGTGAAATTCACCCCGACTACTACCAAATTCCATTAGCAGATCGCCAGGCTCTGCTTGAGGAAGAGGCTGAAGACGCTCAGGCTGCCAGGGCTGAAGAGGCTTTTGAAGAGGAAGAGAAAAAACCTGCTTCCCGCCCCCGACGCAGCCGGACAAAAAGAAAATCCGCCAAATCGGAAACAAACGATGTGGAAGTCCAGGCTGATGACACCACTTCATCTGAAGCGGTTGATATTAGCGATGTGGAAGCGGAAAGCGCCGAAGAAGCACCAAAAAAACCGGCCAAACGTAAAGCTCGCCGAAAGACAACCAGGAAAAAATCAACCGCAACGGCTGACAAAGAAGATGTTACACCTTCTGATCCTTCACCGGATACCAGTTTTCAGTCTGCTGGTGACGATGATCCTGAAACAATGGCCGCTGAAAATGAAAGCGACGTCATTTCAGAGGAGATTGTGCCGAATACTGAAGAGGTCGACAGCGCCAAAACTACTGAACTGGAAAATGGCGCCGATGATGTTTCATCCGTTGGGGCGGAAGACGCGCTTGAGGAAGTGCCTGTTCGGCGAAAAAAACGGCGTCAGTACAAAATCCAGGAAGTCATCAAACGTCGACAGATTATTCTGGTACAGATTGTTAAGGAAGAGCGGGGCAACAAGGGCGCTGCTTTGACAACCTATTTGTCACTCGCCGGCCGTTATTCCGTCCTGATGCCCAATACAGCCCGTGGCGGCGGGATTTCGCGCAAGATTACCAATGCTGCAGATCGAAAGCGGTTGAAAACTATTGCAGGCGGTCTTGATGTTCCTGAGGGAATGGGCGTTATTTTGCGTACCGCCGGTGCAAGCCGCACAAAGCCTGAGATACGTCGCGACTTTGAATACCTGCTTCGTTTATGGGAAAATGTGCGCAGTCTGACACTGGAATCGACAGCCCCATGTCTGGTTTATGAAGAAGGCAGCCTGATCAAACGCTCAATCCGTGATTTATACAGCAAGGATACCGGCGAAATTGTTGTTTCCGGTGATGCAGGTTTTCAGGAAGCAAAAGCCTTCATGCACATGTTGATGCCGAGTCATGCCAAGAATGTGAAACGATATAATGATCAGGTGCCGATATTCACCCGCAACGGCGTTGAAGCACAGCTCGACAAGATGTTGCAACCCCAGGTAACTCTTAAGTCCGGCGGCTATCTGGTAATCAACCAGACAGAGGCGCTGGTGGCCGTTGATGTCAATTCCGGGCGCTCAACCAGACAGCATTCTATTGAAGATACTGCGGTTCAGACCAATCTGGAGGCAGCAGAAGAGGTGGCACGTCAATTGCGCCTGCGTGATCTTGCCGGGCTAATTGTTGTCGACTTCATCGATATGGATGAAAAGCGCAACAACAAGGCAGTGGAAAATCGCCTCAAAGATGCCTTAAAAAATGACCGCGCCCGCATACAGGTAAGCCGGATTTCACATTTCGGACTGCTGGAAATGTCGCGCCAGCGTATTCGTGCAAGTGTACTGGAAAGTACCACGCAGGCTTGCCCAACTTGTGACGGTGTCGGCCATGTGCGCTCGGACTCGTCCGTTGCACTACACGTATTGCGGTCGATTGAAGAATATCTGCTGAAAGCTTCACGTCACAATATTACGGTTAAAACATCGGCGGTAACAGCTCTCTACATTCTTAATTCCAAACGGATGAACCTGGTCGATTTGGAAGCGCGCTTTGGTTTGCACATTATGCTTGAAGCTGATGAAACCATCGGCAATAAATTCCTCCATATCGAGCGAGGGGAACTGGCAACACCGCGAATTCGTGCTGAAAATCATATTCAACCCGACACGATTATTCCCGAACTTGATGCGGAAGATTCCGGCGAGATCGTTGCTGAGGAGATCGAGGAGATCGAGGACATTGGTGAAGATGAGGACCGTCCAAAGCGTAAACGCCGCAGGCGCAGGCGTGGCCGGGGCCGCTCTGATACAGAGAGCGACAGCTCCAATGCCGATGATTCAGATATAGCCGCCGAAGCAGAAGGTGAAAACCCGAACCCTGAGAGCGAAGATGGTGATGAAGCGCCACGCAAGCGTCGTCGCCGGGGTCGCCGGGGTGGACGCAACAATGGCGCGGTTGAAGCAACTGCAATAACCGCGGAAGAGGTTGTCGCGGATAAGGAGAAAACAACGGAGAAAGTCGTTGCAGATGTTGTAAATGATGGTGAAGGCATAGAGGCCGATGAAAGCAAACCGCCCAGACGTGCTACACGTCGCCCCAGACAGGCTAAAACCGAAGATAAAACGCCAAATGTTGATGGTTCTGAGCCTGTTGCAGACACTTCCGAAGACGGTTCAGCCGCCAGCACTGCTACAGAAACGAAGCAGGAGACCAATGGTCAGGCTGCAGATGCACCAGTAAAACCGCGACGCAATACACGCCGAAGGTCTCCCGACAAAGAGGCCGCTGAAAATGTCGAGATACCGATGACTGCTGAAACTTCCGGAAGCGAGCCTCAAAAATCAGACACAGAAAGTGCTGAGAAGCAAAAAGGCGGATGGTGGCAGAGACGCAGCTTCTTCTAATCTGGAAAAGCCTGGATTGCCCGTTTGCA
>QIIJ01000276.1 GCA_003232595.1 Aurantimonadaceae bacterium
CTGAGATGGTTTTCCCATGACTGGGACCGATGTTGCGGTACTGGTCGCAACAGCAGAGCCGCCACATCTGCAGCTTTTCCGCACTTTAAGCTTCTGGGTTTGGTCGAAAAAAGCAATTCCGACGCCTCGGCTGCTCCCTTCAATCCGGAGCCAAAATAGGCAATCTCCAGATAGGATTGTAGAATTGTCAGTTTATCAGCTTCCCGCTGTAGTAATCTGGAGAGAAATATTTCATATATCTTTCGTCGAATAGTCCTCTCTCGCAAATTCGTACAGGTTCGCACAAACTGCATATCTATGGTGCTTGCTCCGCCATGAGGCCTGCGAAGAAGAGACTTCAGGATTTCCCGAAACAGCGAGCGAAAATGAGTGCCGCGGTGAGAGAAAAAACGCCGGTCTTCAAGCGCAAGTACATAGACTTCAAGGTGAGAAACCGTGCGAATCCTCCTCTTGTCGTGATGAATCAAATTGCGGCGAATCGTCTCCAGATCTCCGGTAAATCGTCCGTTATAGCCGGTGAGAACAGGCAAAATGGAAAGCAATCGTGAGTGTGGCTTTCCTGACAGATTGTTTTTGTACGATCTGTCCATCAACCTTCCGCGGAATCCCGGCATATGCCCCAAAATTAAACTCGTATTATCGACAAATTTTCACTGCCAAATACTGCTGCCAAATTTTGCATTAGTCAAGTTTAATGGAACTTTGAGAAGGATGAAGACCCCGATTATCCAGCTGTTTTGATTTAAAATACAAGCCAGCTCAATACAGGACCACGGCCGGAATAGTAGATTACGCGGGGTAATCATCTCCGTAACTCCCCACTCCTGTAGCACCAGACCCGATGCTCTATTTGGCGCGATTATCAAAGTATTTTGCGTTAATTTTTGATATTCACTCTCCAAATCAAAGGAGTTCTAAATGGAAATCATCATCAATGGCAATACGATCATTGTGCAGGAAATACACCGGGAAGTCCTGTTACTGGACTTCATTCGTGATGTTGCCGGTTTAAAAGGCACCAAATTCGGCTGCGGTACGGGCCTTTGTGGTGCCTGCACCCTTCATGTTGATGGCGCGGCTGAGCGCTCCTGCCAGGTATTTGTAAATGAGGTCGCCGGTCGCCGCATCACCACAATTGAAGGATTGGCGGCAACCGCGCCTGAAGCCACCCTTCACCCGGTTCAAAAATCATGGATCGAAAACTCGGTTCCACAATGCGGCTATTGCCAGGCTGGCCAGATCATGTCCGCTGCCGCACTGCTCCGCCGCAATTCGAACCCTTCTGGTGACGAAATAGACCTGGAAATGAGCGGCAATCTATGCCGTTGCGGTACCTATCAACGCATCCGTCAAGCCATCACCGAGGCGGCAAAGGAGATCAGTAATGCCGACAACTCCTGAACAAAAGAAAATAAGCCGCCGCAAGTTCCTGCGGCGCACCGGTTGGATTGCAGCGGGTTTAACGATCACTGCCACTGTCGCTTTTCCCTTTGTTCGCGCTGCCATACCGGTACTGCCAACGTTCAATGAGCCCGGCCCGGAAGATGGGATGACCTGGGTGCAGGTCTTGCCCGACGGGCGCATCCGCTTCTTTTGCCCGCGGATGGAGATGGGGCAAGGCGCAGGACTTGGCCTTGCACAGGTTGTGGCGGAAGAGCTGAATATTACCCAGGAACAGATTGAATGTGTGTTGCCCGCCACCAATCAGGCCGCACCATTTCAGATGACCGTGGGCTCGGAGAGTATCCGCAACTTTTTTAAGCCCGTTTCGCTGGCCGCAGCACGGTTGCGCCAGACACTTCAAGACAGAGCAGCCGAAAGGGCTGGCATCGCTGCAAACCGGCTCAAGGATGAAAACGGTGGTTTTGTTTTGCCGGATGGAAGTCGATTGACCTATGGCATGCTGGTGACAGAAACCCCGGTTGTCATTTCGGACAACAACGAAGATCCGGAAAGTCCGCCACCCCAATATGCCGAGAGCCGCCGGGGAAATCATCGGGCCATTGGCAAAAGCTGGAAACACCATGAACTGGAGGCGATCGTCACCGGCAAGACCGTCTATAGCCGTGATGTTTCGGTTGAGGGCATGGTATTTGGCGAGGTAATTCACCCACCGGCCTTTGGCGCAAGAGTAAAATCGGTCAATGCCGCCGCCGCGGAGGCGATGGACGGAATTCGGGTGATCACTGTAGATCAGGGCAACAATTTTGCCGGCACAACCAGCTTTGTTGGGGTTGTGTCTGAAGATCAGTTCATTCTGCCGCAAGCAGTTGCAGCAATTGATGTTGAATGGGAGTTGCGAAAAGGACCAGACCAGGATGCGCTCAATACCATGCTCGATGTTGCGCGCATTAGCACCGCCGATGAGTTTGAACATGTCATGGCTGAAAGCGGCGATATCAAAGCTGGTGCCGCTGTTGCAAAACATCGGGTTTCAGCCCGGTACGACACGCCATTTGCCGCCCACGCGCCGATGGAGCCTCGCGCTGCCGTGGCCTCGGTACGCGATGATAAAGTGGAAATCTGGAGCGGAACCCAGGACCCGTATTTTGTTCAGAACAGAGTGGCATCGGCTATCGGGCGCGACGCCGAAGATGTTGTTGTCCATCCCCTTCGTATGGGTGGTGGATTTGGAGGCCGGGTTTTGTGCAGGGCATCGGATGAGGCGGCACTATTGTCGGCAGCAGTTGGAAAACCGGTTCGGGTTCAGTGGAGCCGGGAAGCCGAATTCCAGAACACCTATTTCCAGCCCGCCTATTCTCACCAGATCAATGCCGGTGTTACCGAAGAAGGAAAAATCAGCCATTGGCAACATGATTTTGTCTCATCTCCCATTCTCACCGGGCTGATGCCGGCAAATGTCGGCTGGGCCGCAGGTATTGTTATGGCCGATTCCGGCACGTCCCGCGGTGCCCTGCCACCCTATCAGATGGCGAACCGGAGAACCCGGTTTTCGGACATTCGAACAGATGTGCCAATAGGCCCATGGCGTGCCCTGGGTGCAGCGCCCAATGCTTTTGCTATCGAAAGCATGATTGATGAACTGGCAACCCTCGCCAGCATTGACCCGCTTGAATTCCGGCTAAACAACCTGCCGGAAAGTGAAAAACGACTGGTCAATGTGCTGCAGCGGGTAGCGGAAATTTCCAACTGGGATCAGACCAGAACAGCAAAAGACTTCGGCCGCGGAATGGCCTGCGCGGTCTACAAGGGCGAAACACCGGTAGCGGTGGTGGCTGATGTTGCGATCGATCACCAGGTAAGGGAAATACGGGTTACCAGAATTTGGTGTGCCCAGGATTGCGGGCTGGTGATCAACCCGGATCAGGTGGAAAACCTTGTCATGGGCAATATCATATGGGGCTGCAGCATGGCCTTAAAGGAACAATTGTCATTTGATGCAGGCAGCGTTGAACAGGATAATTTTCACACATACGAAATTCTGCGCCATAACGAGGCACCAAAAATGGTTGTATCTCTTGTTGAACCAGGCGGAGCGCCTTTTGGAGTGGGTGAGTCCGCGCTGCCTGCGGTTGCCCCGGCTATCACCAATGCCCTGTTTGCAGCAACCGGCAAGCGGGTGCGCAAACTGCCATTGAGTTATGAAAATGTATTTGCCGCGCAAGCAGGATAAGATAAATTGCCCCTGAAGGAGAGCCGATCAGCGAGATGAGTGATTTTGCCAAAGCCAGCCTTGTCGGGCTGATAAGCCACCAGTTGCAAAAAACAAACCCGGAGGTGCTAAAAGGTACTGCAACCAGTGTGGACGCTGTTCGCAACGCCCGGGTACCTGCGAAAAAAAAGCGGGATTTTCTTGATCTCATCTGGCGCAAAACCGGCGCCCACACATTGCTTTCCATTGGTCAGGGTATCCGTGATATCGGCTATGATCCGGTCTGGCATGAGGCTGTGCGCGCCGAGAGCCCGGACGTGGTGTTTGAAAAATGGCGCAGGTTTGAAAAATTTGGCCATTCTCGAAACCGATTGCGCATCACCTATAACGGCAAAGACCAGGCCACTTTCGAAAGATATGCCGTACGCGGTGATATGCCAACAACACCGGAAAACCTGCTGATTTGCGGCCTGGTTATTGCCCTTCTTGAGATAAATGGCTGCAAAGGGCTTTACTGTGATATGCCGCTGACGGACGGGACAATTCATCGAATTCGCAACAACGCGCAATTTTTGATCCCGTCCAATGCCGATTTGCTGGATACGACCGGCTGGTCAATCAAATGGCATGGCATTTCTGATGGAAATTCAGGCAAGTCAGTCCCGGTAACAGAACAGCAATTACCTGCGATCAACCTGCCGTCCACATGCAAACAAACCCTTAAAAACTGGGTTTTGTCAGTGGTTGGATTGATGATGCAGGACGTATCCCGGCAGTGGAAAATCGACAGACTGGCGGCCCTGGCAGGCGTCTCCAAACGGTCATTCCAGCGCAGATTACACGATGCCGGCTTGAGTTTTTCGCACCTCGTCCGGCTGGTGCGCGTTCACGAGGCATGTCGATTGCTAAGGCAGCCCGATATCTCAATAACCACAATCGGATATTGTGCCGGATTTTCCGATAGTGCCCATTTCAGCCGCGACTTCCGCGCAAGCGTAGGCATGGCACCGTCACAATACCGCAATACAATGGTGGCAGATTTAACACCTTCAGACCGGCAATAACGTCAGCCCGAAAATGTGATTGCAGAAGATGCTGTTGGGAATCTCTTAGTGTCTGACTCGAAAGTCACCCTTGGTGACTTTCTGACACCAGGCCAGCCCTCTCCCCCGGCCCAACCACCCCACAGGGTACCGTTATCGAGTGGTTGGGCAGGGGGAGAGGGCTGGCTTGGGACTTTCGAAACAGGCTCTTAATTATCCC
>QIIJ01000079.1 GCA_003232595.1 Aurantimonadaceae bacterium
CGTTGCTGTCTGTCACCTTGTCCAACATCATCTAACCCTCATTTGTGATTGTATCATTTTGTAAGCCCGCCGTTTCCAAGACCATATCATCCCGGTGAATAATTTCCGAACGGCCCTCATAACCGAGTATCTCTGCAATATCCCGACTCTGGCAACCGGCAATGAGACAGGCATCTGTCGCATCAAACGCCACCAGACCCCGGCCCAGTACCTGCCGGTCATTTTCCATGATTACAACTGTGTCGCCGCGCTGAAACGATCCTTCCACGCCGGTAACGCCCGCGGGCAACAGGCTTTTGCCGTGCAATAAAGCCGCCTTGGCGCCAGTATCGACAAGCAGTGTACCGTTTGTTTCAAGCTGTCCGGCAATCCATTTCTTGCGTGCACGCGATTTATTAGTGGCAGGTTTGAACCATGTGGCTCGTTTGCCGTTTTGCAATCTTGAGACCGGGTTGTTTTGAATACCGGAGGTGATCACCATTGCGGTTCCTGCCTTTGTGGCGACCTTGCCGGCTTCAATTTTGGTTACCATGCCACCGCGGGAAAGATCCGACCCGGCACTTCCCGCCATGGCTTCAATCACCGGAGTAATTTCACCAACAATTGCAACAAATTCAGCGTCCGGATTTTCCTTCGGCGGTTTTGTATAGAGGCCATCGATATCAGACAGTAATATCAGCAAATCCGAACCCATCATGGTTGCTACACGTGCGGCAAGTCGATCATTGTCGCCGTATCGGATTTCTGAAGTGGCGACCGTGTCATTCTCATTGATGACCGGGATGACGCCCCATTTTAGCATGGTTGTAATTGTATTACGGGCATTGAGATAGCGCCGCCGGTCTTCGGTATCCTCGAGGGTCAGCAGAATTTGCCCGACATTGATACCATAATTGCCGAAGATCGACTTGTAGGCGGGGCCAAGGGCAATCTGGCCGACAGAGGCTGCTGCCTGGCTTTCTTCAAGTTTGAGCGGGCGCGGGGGCAGGCCAAGGATGGTGCGCCCAAGGGCAATGGCACCGGACGAAACAATGAGAATTTCAGCGCCCTGTGCCGAAAGCCCTGCTAAATCTTCCCCAAGCGATTGAAGCCATTCGGATTTCAGCCCGTCACTCCGGTCAACCAGCAGGGAGGAGCCGATTTTAATGGTGATGCGTTTATACTGGGCAAGATCGGTAATCATGGCTGACAATTTGCTGTGAAGAAGGGCTTCGGTCAATCGGTTTGTTGGCTCATGTTCCGGCAATCGGCTGCCAGCGCCCGTCATCCTCCACCGGCTCTTCCCGTTTACGATCGCCTTTAATTTGGCGCATCATCTGACGTTGAGCCTGATCAACACCTTCGTGGCTGACTGCTGAAAGCAACAGAGGTTCTTGACCGCATGCATTTTTGAGGGCGGCAAATTTTTCCTTGCGCTCATCGCTGTTGAGTGTGTCCACCTGTGAAAGTGCCACCAGTTCCGGTTTGTCTTCCAGCCCGTGGCCATAGGCATTTAACTCGGTTCTGACAGTATTATAGGTAAGCGCCACATCTTCTTCATTGCCGGACACCAGATGCAAGAGCATCCGTGTGCGCTCCACATGGCCGAGAAAGCGGTCGCCGATGCCGACGCCCTCGTGGGCACCCTCGATAAGACCGGGGATATCGGCAATGACATATTCCTGCTCATCAATACGGGCAACACCAAGATTTGGGTGAAGGGTGGTAAACGGATAATCGGCAATCTTTGGCTTTGCCGCCGTGACACTTGCAAGAAATGTCGATTTACCGGCATTGGGCAACCCGACAATTCCAACATCGGCGATCAGTTTCAAGCGTAACCAGACCCAGCGCTCTTCACCCTCCAGGCCCGGATTGGCATGTCGTGGCGCCCGATTGGTGGCTGACTTGAAATGGGCATTGCCAAAACCGCCGTTGCCGCCTTTTGCCAGCAGATAACGTTGTCCCTCCTGTGATAAATCGGCAATCAGGGTGTCATTGTCTTCCTCGAATATCTGGGTGCCAAGCGGTACTCTTAGGACAATATCATCTCCTTTTGCCCCGTTACGATTTCTGCCCATGCCGTGAATGCCGGTTTTGGCCTTGAAATGCTGGCGATAGCGGAAATCGATCAACGTGTTAAGCCCGTTGGCCACCACCACCCAGACATCACCACCGCGACCGCCGTCGCCGCCGTCAGGTCCGCCAAATTGAACGAACTTTTCGCGGTGAAAGGATATCGATCCGGCACCCCCGGTGCCGGATTGGATGAATACCCGTGTCTGATCCAGAAACTTCATGATGTTTTCCCAGGCTTCCGGCTTTCGCGGTTACAGGTTGTCACCCCAGGATTTCAAACTGATCCATGTGGTTCGGTCCAGCACATAATAGTCGACCGGCACACTGCTGTTTGCTGCCAAAGACTGGATCATGCCACTTTCACTGCGTTGAAAGCCGCATTTTTCCAATACCCTGCGCGATGCCGGATTGACCACCCTGCAGGAAGCATTAACCCGCTCCCGGTCGGTGGCCTTGAAAGCCAGGTCAACCATTGCGTGAGCTGCCTCGGTTGCGTAGCCGTAACCCCAAAAGGGCTCACCGAGCCAATAGCCAAGTGCCGGGCCATCACGACGCCGGGAGGGTGACAATGCACAGCAACCAATAAATTCAGCGGTTTTTGCCAATGTGATTGCGTAGGTACAGCCACGGGATTCCGGCAGACTGGATCGGGCGATAAATTCCTGCGCGTCTTCCATGGAATAGGGATAGGGCAGACGTGCGGTCATGGTTGCCACATTGGCATTGTTTGCCAGTTGCGCCATTGGTTTGGCATCAGTCTGCTGCAGTTTGCGCAGGATCAGCTTCTCCGTCAAAAGAATATTGCTCTTGCGGGTCAGCGACCACCAGTCAGGACTTTGTGCGTGATCTTCAAACTGTTTTTCTTCAACCATGATAACCTCCAAAGAAAAAGGGGAGACGGTGCCCCATCTCCCCTTTTGATCTTTTGGTTGTTTGATCTACCGGGTCGATGTGACGCCGGTAATCGAAAATTCCGGCTATTCTGCGGCTACCGCTTTCGGCATCACAGATACGTAGGTTCGGCCATTGGCTTTCTTTGCGAAAGTTACGGCACCTTCGGAAATGGCAAATAGTGTATGGTCTTTACCCATGCCAACATTATCTCCCGGGTGCCATTTTGTGCCGCGCTGGCGCAGAATAATATTGCCCGGTACAACGACCTCGCCGCCAAATTTCTTGACGCCAAGGCGTTTGGATTGCGAATCGCGACCGTTGCGCGAAGAACCACCAGCTTTTTTATGGGCCATCGTTCAGTCCTTTCCTACTTGCCTTTGACCAGGTCTTTTGCCTGATCGCGCCATGTTTCAATCTGTGCTGCAGAAAAAGGCATGGCCTCGTCAATGCGCACAATATCCTTATCGCTGAAATTTGCAACCTGGGCATATGTGGTGATGCCCTGCTCATTCAGTTGTTTTTCCGCTGCCGGGCCAATGCCGCTGATCTTTTTCAGATCGTCAGCGTCACCTTTTGGAGCAGTAAACAGGGTTTTAGCAGGTGTATCAGTCTTTTTCGCCGGAGCTTTCTTTTCTGCTTTGGCCTCTGTCTTGGCAACCTTGGCCGTTTCCGGCTTTTTCTCAGTCTTAGGCTTGACTTCTGCCTTTGGTTTTTCAGCCTTTTTGCCTGCTGCCTTTTTTGAAGGCCTGGCACCGCCGGTGAGGATTTCGGAAATCCTGATATCTGTAAATTGCTGACGGTGGCCAATAGTGCGCTGGGAATTTTTGCGGCGACGCTTTTTGAAAGCAATAACCTTGCGCGCCCGGCCCTGCTCGACGATTTCAACTGCAACAACCGCGCCATCCACATAAGGGGTGCCGATAGTTGTCTTGTCTCCGTCACCTACCATCAGGACTTCGGCAATTGTTATAACATCGCCGGGTTCACCGGTGAGTTTTTCGACCTTTAACCGGTCGTCGGCGGCAACAGAATACTGTTTGCCTCCGGTTTTGATGACTGCGAACATCTTTTTTGTCCTTGTGCCCTGATCCATTCTCATTGCTGAAGCTGTTGGCCGAAGCAATGGAATGTCTTTTTCAGTCTGTTGCGATAAAACAAAGGGCGCGGAATTCTCCACGCCTCAATGCAGGGACGCTATTACATTGAGAAACAGGTTCGAGTCAAGGAGTAATGCTCGTCTATATCATAGTATTCGCCCGTTCTGATAGACAAATATTGCGGCTCGAATAGACCATTGCAATCGACCGGAATTGACGGTAAGGCGTCGTCGCGACAGTTTTGGTCTCAACAGGACGTGTTTATTTGCAATGATTGAGGCAAAAGATGACAAAAAAGCCAGATGCCGACACATACCGGCATTGCAATTATTTGCAGGAGAAAACAGCCCATGAAAATTATCGTACCCGTCAAAAGGGTGGTTGATTTCAATGTTAAAATCCGGGTGAAGTCCGATGGGTCCGGGGTTGAACTGACCAATGTGAAAATGTCAATGAACCCGTTTGACGAAATTTCGGTGGAGGAGGCGTTGCGCCTGCGTGAAGCGGGAACAGCAAGCGAAATTATTATTGTTTCTGTCGGCCCGACCAAGGCACAGGAAACCATCCGCACAGCCCTTGCCATGGGAGCTGATCGCGGCATTCTGGTTGAGAGTGATGATCTGGTCGAGCCGCTGGCAGTTGCCAAAATCCTCAAAGGCATTGTGGAGGAAGAAGCACCACAGCTTGTCATCCTCGGCAAGCAGGCGATTGATGATGATTGCAATCAGACGGGACAGATGCTTTCAGCCCTGCTCGGTTGGAGCCAGGCAACATTTGCCTCCAAACTCGAAATTGATGGCGATAAAGCTAAAGTCACCCGCGAAGT
>QIIJ01000623.1 GCA_003232595.1 Aurantimonadaceae bacterium
CCTTTGGCGCAGGATATGTGGCAGAGGGCGGAAATGAAACCGGTAGCTGGATCAACAACATTGCAATTTATGCCAAGGGTGTGAGCTGGGGTCTGCCCAAGACTCAGAATGACCCGGACAACATGGACGTTGGCAAGACCGGTGACGGCTTCTGGTTCCAGGGGCGGATGGTCGAGTCCGTTGGTAATATCGCTGCCAGCGTGAACACGGGGTTCATCTATTTTACCCGCGGCAGCGAAACCCTCCCGTTCGACGCGGAAAATTTCGTGGTCCCGGATGCGCTTTATCTGGCAGATGGTAATTCAGTCAACGTAGCCCCGGTCCTGAGTTTCAGCGGCAATGAGGTTTTTGCGGCCAGAGCAGGTCTGCACGTGATTAAGAACAATCCCGACCAGGGCCACGACATACGCAGCGTATTTGAAGATTTTCTGGCCTGGAGTGTCAAGAGTGGTGCAGAATTTTCATATACTTCCAGCTACCTGATCAAGGATTTCGACATCATCGGCAAGGAAGGCACACCTTTCAGCGATGCGGAGACCGGTATCACCTTTGGCAACAATGTATTTGACATGACGATAGTCGGTGCCACGATTGAAGGCTTTGAGGTCGGTATTGACCTGCTGAAGAATTTTGTTAGTTCGTCCAGACCAGCGCCGGAAGACTTTGACCTCACGGTCATCGACCCGACTTTCATCGATGTTCTGCAATCCTATGTAAATTACGATCCCACCAACGATACGATCACTTCAGCTTCAGAACTTGACAGCCAGACGCCGGATATCCGCCTTGATGGTCCGCTGACCTATAAGGAGGGATATCCCGACCCGGAGGCGCGCGTTGTGGAAATCCAGGGTACCAAAGCTGACAGCCTAGGCGAAACACTTTTCCCAAATGGAACCGACAGCTTGGATTTGGACAAACAAGATGTGATCCGGCTGCTTGAAAATGACGGCTACTATACGACCAGTTCCGGGGAGAATTACTTTATGTTGGATCTGTATTTCTCTGATCGCATGACCGGAGATATTTTTCTCGAGCGGCACCCGGTTTACCTTGATGATAATGTTCCCCTTGGGCATCCAGCCTTTGGCTATTCCGAGGCAGTATTTAATGGCGTCAAAGACCCCGATGAATTGGCTCTTCCTGAGATGGATGCGGCAATGTTGTGGGCGCAGCTTACCGACGGGAACGTGATCTATTCAGAAGAAGCCATTCTTATGGATCAGATTGATGACAATGCCATTTCGGAGCTTTCCTTTGGTATGTAGACAGCCTGTTTCTGGCGGGGTCCCAGAAGGGATTTAGCCAAAAAGCTGTGTCTCTCAAGGCCTGTGTGTGGTCACTCGGGGACAGTTGCGGTGTCTGAGCCCGGTATAAGCTATCATTATTTTCCTTCCAAGTTTATGCAAAACAGGAAGGGCTGTCTGGCATTTTGTCTTGGCAAGCGAAAAATATGATTAGCGTAATAGTTCCGGCCAACAACGAAGAGGCCTATATAGCAGCCTGCCTAGAGGCCATACTCGCTCAGGAAACTGCCAGAGCCGTAGAGGTGGTCGTTGCCGCCAATGGCTGTACGGACCGGACCTTGGACATTGTGCTTAGCTATCGGATGCGATTTTCAGAAAGAGGTTGGGTACTGAAGCTACTTGATATTGAAAAGCCCGGAAAACCCAATGCGCTTAACAGTGCCGATGCCGCGGCTTCGGGCGCTGAGAGAATTTATCTTGATGCAGATGTCATCATGAGCCCAACCCTGGTCGAGGAAATCGCTGCAGCGCTTGAGTTGAATCGCCCAGTCTATGCCAGTGGCCGGATGAGAATAGCGGCAGCTAAAAGCTGGGCGACACGGGCCTATGGGCGGATCTGGGCCAGGTTGCCTTTCGTGACACAGGGTGTTCCTGGGGCAGGCTTGTTCGCGGTGAATGCTGCGGCGCGTGCCCGTTGGGAAAGCTTTCCCGAGATCATTTCGGATGATACCTATGTGCGACTGAAATTTGCGCCAGAAGAACGGGTCCTGGTTGAAGCCTTTTATGAATGGCCTTTGGTTGAAGGAATTGCGGCGTTGGTCCGGGTGAGGCGGCGACAGAACCGTGGCGTGGAGGAGGTGTACAAATTTTACCCTGAACTTATGGAAAATAAAGAGAAAAATAGCCTAACTGTGGGCCAGGCTGGAGGAATTGCTTTTGCCGATCCCCTCGGGTTTTTGGTCTATGCCGGAGTATCGGTTGTTCAAACCGGGGCGGGGAATACCTGGAGCCGGGGAAGATAATGTCGGCCTTGATAGGTTCAGTTCATAAAGCTGCGCTGGAAAAATGTGGCGGTCGCCTGGAATCGTTGGAAAAGGCTGCCGAACCCAACAAGGCTGTCGTAATTACGCTTTCTGAGAAATGACTTCCGAGTGAAACATGAGCAGAAATATTCCGATTAGTTCACGTAGTAATCCAACCGGTGTCGTCATTATCGGGCGCAACGAAGGGCAGCGTTTGGCCCGTGCTTTGGTGGCGGCAAAGAAACAAGCCGATGTGATTGTATATGTCGACAGCGGTTCGGATGACGGCAGTCAAGAACTGGCGCGATCCCATGCGGCAGATGTGATTGATCTTGATGTCAGCCAGCCTTTTACTGCGGCCCGTGCCCGCAACACCGGGCTGGCCCTGTTGACGGACCGTGCCCAGGTTCCTGAATATGTTCAATTCATTGATGGAGATTGCGAACTGCAACCCGGCTGGATTGAGACCGCACGGGTTTTTCTGGATACGCATACAAAAGCAGCCGTCGCCTGTGGTCGGCGGCGGGAAAGATTTCCCGAGGCAAGCGTTTACAATAGGCTGATCGATCAGGAATGGGATACGCCGACCGGCGAGGCACTGGCCTGTGGCGGTGATGCGTTGATGCGCATTGAAGCCCTAAAGTCTGTCGGCGGGTTCAATGCCAGCATGATTGCTGGCGAAGAGCCGGAGCTGTGCATCAGATTGCGCCAGGCTGGCTGGACGATCTGGCGACTGGATACGGAAATGACGCTGCACGATGCGGACATACACCGGCTTTCACAATGGTGGCGGCGCAATCGTCGTGCCGGTCATGCCTTTGCTGAAGGCGCTACCCTGCACGGTCGCGGTGAAGACCGCCACAATGTCCGGCCGATCAAATCAATCCTGTTCTGGGGACTGGTCCTGCCATTGGCCACGGTGCTTGGCGCGCTTTTGGTTTCGCCATGGGTCGGGGCGCTGATCCTGGCCTGGCCAGCCCAGATCATTCGCATGGCCCGCCGGGAAAAAGACTGGGTTCGGGCATTCTTTCTGTCACTCGGCAAATTCCCGGAAATGCAGGGGATATTGGACTATGTGTTCGGCCGCCTGCGTGGGCGCCGCCGGGGTCTGATTGAATACAAATAGGTTTGGTCACCAAATATGCTGGCCCCGCATCACGGGCTGTTGTGTAAAATCAACACGTTAACATGTATCTGCCCGACAGGAACTGCAATTCATGCAAAATTCCGGTCCCTAGCCTATATGCTCTGGTGATGGCCCAGAATCAGACTGATATTTTGCACATCCTGTCGAAGGGTCCAAAGAAAAGTTCTGCGGATTTGTAACGATGACCAGCAAGATTGCTATCTCGATCATCAACTTTCGCACTGCCGAGTTGACGCAGAAATGTGTCCTCTCTGTATTGCAGGACTTGAAAGATATCGACGGGCAGATCGTGATCGTCGACAATCAATCGGGGGACGGGTCTGCCGATATTATTCAGGACTGGATCGAGGCCCAGGAAACAAAGTGCATCACACTGATCAGATCGCCAATGAATTCGGGGTTTTCAGGTGGCCATAATCAGGGGATAGCCGCATGCGACGCCGAGTTCTATCTGGTCCTGAATTCAGACGCCCTACTTCAGCCGGGATTTCTGAAATCCATAATAGCAACGGCCGAGACTAACCCCAGGACCGGATTGGTGGCACCGGTCCTCAGCTATCAGGATGGCACGGTTCAAAGCAGCTGTTTCAGGTTCCACAGTCCGGCAAGCGAAATAATCCGAAGTGCCAAGACCGGTTTTGTCACGCGCCTGTTCAGCAAGTACCACATCGATCTGGGAACAGACCCTGCACCTGGCGATATCGATTGGGCAAGCTTTGCCTGTATCCTGCTGCGTGCCAATACAATCAAAGCCATTGGCCCAATGGACGAAGGCTACTTCCTTTATTTTGAAGATGCTGAATATTGTCTGCGCGCCAAACGGGCGGGTTGGCATATCCGGCAGGACCGGCAGGCCCATGCCATCCACCACCGTGGCGGCAGCGGACCCGTCCAAGGACTTGCCCGTGCCAGCAAAAGACTGCCGGCCTATTACTACAGCTCTCGCACACGTTTTTTGTATCAGGCCCATGGCTATGCGGGCCTTATGATGGCCAATCTGGGCTGGTATATGGGCCGCGGGCTGGCTGTGTTGCGGTATCTTATCGCACGTCCAACCACACCGATGAATGCTCGCGAGTTTCGCGATATCTGGATCAACGCTTTTAATCCACTTGGCCCGTCCCGGGCACCGGAGGCATCACATGAGTCTGCCTGACTTTCTGATCATCGGCTCAATGAAATGCGGAACCTCTACGCTGCAGTCACAGCTCGAGGCGCAGCCCGGGATATTCATGACGACGCCGAAGGAGCCAAATTTCTTTTCGGATGACCGCAATTACGCCAAGGGCTTCGGATGGTATTCCAGTCTGTTCTCGGATGCGAATTCCGGCGATCTTAAGGGCGAGGCCAGCACACATTATACAAAACTGCCAACCTATCCCAAAACCCTGGATCGGATGAAGGCGGTGCTGAAAAATCCAAAACTGGTCTATATCATCCGCAATCCGGTTGAACGGGCTATGTCCCATTACATTCATGAATGGACTGAGGCGCGTATGGGCAATGATCCGGTCGAAGCCCTGAACACACATCGCGAACTTGTCGATTATGGTCGCTATGCGATGCAAATTACTCCGTTTATCAACGAAGTCGGGCTCGAGAACATACTGCTGAGCAGCCTGGAGCAGTTGAAGGAGGACCCAGAGGGCGAGCTACAAAAAATCGTTCGGTTTATAGGACTAAAACATGCGGTCCACTGGCATGATGAGATAGGCGCCCAGAATGTCTCATCCGAGCGGATCCGCCGCTTTCCATTGCAAAATATCTTTGTCGACAGTTCTCCCGCCCGGGTTTTGCGCCAAACCTTCGTTCCAAAATTTATTCGCACGAAAATCAGGCAAGCCCGGTCAATCAGAAAACGGCCGCACTTACCTGACCAGTTGCGCCGCAAACTGGAAACGGTGTTTCTGCAGGACCGTGCAGAACTTGCGCGGATCTTTCCAGGCCACCCCGCGCTGTCCCTCTGTTATCCAAGTACCGCGACTGGCACTAGCTGACCGTGATCGTGCAAGTCGCTTTGGTGACGCCACCGTGGCCGTCCTGCACCCAAAAATCAAAGGTATCGTCGCCGGTGAAACCGAAGTCGGAAACATAATCTATTGTGCCATCGCCATTGTCATGGGTGTCGGCGTTTTCGGTGCGATCAACGGCAAGAATAGTTGGTGTATCGCCATTACTGTCAGCGGCCCCTGAAAGCGCAATCAAATCAAATTTCTTGATGACGGCGGTTGCTGCAGTTTGACCCGTGATATTGGCGACTGTCGGCGCGACATTCGAACTGTTGATATTGCCGTTGTTTGTGTAGGCTCCAAGGTTGCGGTTTGCGTGCAGCGTCAGCTTCATGCCAAAGCAATGGGTCTCAGCCGTCAGCCGATCGGTGAACCACATGGGGATAATCAGATACCTGTTGGAGTTTGCGGCGTCGGTGTAATAGCCTTTGGCAGCAAGGTAGCGGGCGATATCATGGCCGCGCCAAATTGTCTGTTGAAGGTTGCCGTTTGCCTGGAAGAGCTCCGTGACGCCAATACCGTCCGTTTTTGCAAGGTCCACATTGAAAGATATGCCGCTGTAAATTTCGTTGTCGGTCCCGTCGATAAACTCAGTCGTCTCAAGGCTAAAAGCGTTCCCCGGCAAAGAAGCTGCGGTGGCAAACAACACATCGCCATAGGTGGTGTCGTCAAATGTCGTCCAGCTGTTCTGGTTGTTTATAAGGGTCGGGTCCAGAACGACGAGATTTTGAGACGATGGCAAAATATTCCCTGGATTGACGATGCTGTGCGTAGTTTTTATCGCGTCCCTAAAGCCTTCAATTCTGGGGTTTTGTAAAACCATTTCATACCAGTTGTTTTCGACCTCAAAGCCTGACCGCGTATTAAACGTGGGTATGTTGGACGTGTCCAGAGCCACTAGGTCAAAATCTTTCATGACGTATTTGCTGGTATAGGCAATGTAACTCCCGATGAGGACGTTCCACGCCAAGAGCCTTTCGATGAGGGTCCAGAAATCGTGTTTCTGGTTGGGGTTGGACTTTTCGATAAAAAGCCCCCGGTTACAGGCAATAACCTCATTGTCGACCAAGTAGTGGATCGAGGGTCTTGTTCTGTCTACGCCAGTTTCAAGCCGCAAGACGCCCGGTATCTGATATTGGCTGGAATCCAATGTACCCGGAGGAGTGGTGACCAGCCTGTGAAAGAAGGTGATTCCCTGATTGCACGAGATCGCGACATTGCCTTTGCACCGGACCATGCGGCCCACCATGTGAAAGCCGTCGCCCTTCCCGCCTGTGTCGCCAAGCAGATAATCGTCGCCCTTTGGCGTGCCCCAATTTTTGCCCTGACAAAATATGGCCAGGTTATCACGCCAGGTGCCGCTTTCGTTGCCCGCCTCAGAAACAAAAGCAGCACCAAAGCAGCCATAGGCCACATTATTGTACCAGTTACCTGTGGAAAAGTGCTGCACCATGCCCCAGCCCGGCGAGCCGTAGATAGCATTCCCCACGAATACCGGAGGGTTCCGACGGCGGGCAGCACCAAGCCCCATATGGTGACAATGCATCGCATAGCGACCGCGCACATTGGTTG
>QIIJ01000171.1 GCA_003232595.1 Aurantimonadaceae bacterium
TGGTAAGCATTACCGACCCAAACTGTGAGACATAGTCTCCGTCTGTGCATTCAGTAGAGTTTATCACCTGTCCTGGATTCGATAGCATAATTGAGAGCCGCAAATACTAAAATTTGACAATGAAGATGGATCTTGTCGGTATCATTGTCATTTAGATAAATATTATTTCAACATGCTTGAAAATTGATGAATATTTTTAGGTACGCCAACAATCATGCATACAATTTTGAACACATGCAATACTTTGGTGAATTTTGCTGAAATGCAACCATGCCGCAAGGTTAACCATAGCAAAAAGGTTCTGGCGTTTTCTGACAAAATTAAAATTCAGAACCTTGATGCGAACCTGCTCGCTTAACAAACTTAATATGCAATCAGCTCAGGACTACCCTCATGTTGTTACGGTTGATCTTGCGGGGGTATCTATGAATTCGTCAATCGTTAACAACCGCAAAATTGTTGAGATTTTGAGTATCACCGGAATGATGGCGCTGTTCATTTTTATGGACACCCGGCTTGGCCTGCTGGATTGGGCAATTGGCCAAATCGCTCAAATTCCGACCGGTAAACGTGAAATACTGATCACGATGATCGGCAGCATGTGGATCGGATTGCTAACCTATAGCTACTATAAAAGAGCCCAGTCAAAACTGGCGAACAGGGCGAGGGTTTTTCTGGAATCAAAACTTTCAAAACAAAAATCTGTAAACAATATTACCGGCCTGCCAAATCAGAATGGCTTTGAGAGCATTCTGAACAATACCGGTATGCTTTGCGAACTTCCCTCCTGGTCTGTGATTGCAATAGAATTATCCAACATCGATTCAATCAGAAGTATTCACGGAAACAAAACCTGCGTGAAAGTTGAAAATCTGGTTGCAAAATTTTTGAGAGAAATTTCTGCGCCAAATGAGTTTGTGGCCCATGACGAACAATCAATTTTTTATATTGCGACCACGGCAGAGTCAGAAGACGAAAGCGTTTTCAGGGAAGATCAGATCGTTGATTCAATTTCATCTCTGTTCAAGAATGGCTTCGAGGTGAATGGTCAAACCCTTGGCATCCGGTCAAAATTCGCTTTGATACGCCACATGCCAAAGCTCAATGAGATGCTTATGTCCGAACGCGGCAGCATAACCAGACGCCTTAAATACGCGCTTCAAAATCATAAAAACTTTGAGGTAGATGGCCTGGTGACTTTCGATCTTGAGAAAGAGGCAGTGCTTCAGCGCCAGGCGATTATTGAAACATCATTGGGAAGCGCGATTGAATCGGGACAAATTGTTCCTTACTTTCAGCCCTTTCTGGGACTGGAATCCGGTCAGATAGTCGGGTTTGAAGTTCTGGCCAGATGGGTGTTTCCTCAAACGGGACACATTATGCCCGACGAATTTGTACCGATTGCCGAAGAGCAGGGAAGACTGGGCGATTTGACGCTTACCCTATTGCAGCAGGCCTGTTGTATTTCTAAAAACTGGCCTTCGCACATCAAACTTGCGATAAATGTTTCACCCACGGATTTGCAGGACAATCTGTTGGTAGACAAAATGCTCGCTATTTTGACGAACGCAAAGATTAAACCGGAACAACTCGAAATAGAGATAACTGAAAGCGCCCTCATTGGCACAGTCGACAATGTCAAGGACGCAATTGCAAGGCTGAAGAAACTCGGTGTTTCCCTGTCAATTGACGATTTTGGAATAGGCTATTCCAGTCTTCATCAGCTTCGCACACTGCCGTTTGACAAGATCAAGATTGACCGGTCATTCGTCAAAGACATCGCCAACAATGCGGACAGTCGGGCAATCGTTCAAAATGTCATCGCGCTCGGTCAAAGCCTTGGCCTGCCTACCATCGCAGAAGGGGTTGACAGCAACGATGTTCACAACGCGCTTATTCAAATTGGATGTGATGTCGGCCAGGGTCACCTCTATGCAAGGCCGATGCAGCAAAGTGACGTGGAAGATTTCATTATAAAGAATGAAAACCGGAAACAACAATCAGTCGCAGCAGCCTGAACCGATCAACGGTCCCTGATGACGACCAGAATGGCCGAACCAGAGACCGTCTGCTTGTTTTTGCACAACGTTACACCTAACAGATGATTGACCGCATCTAATTTATTGCGGTTGGCTTTTTGACCTGCATCATCAAATCATCATCCCATTTTCCTTCAACCATGACATGGGCGGCGGCTCCCTTGATGATCGCTTCAATCAGATTGTGATTGACATAGGCATAAAGTCCCGGCTGCTTGAAGGTATATATGGCAGCACCCGCCGCACCTCCGGCAATCATCCAGGTTTCAAGCCCGATCTGGGGAGCATCTGCAAACGAGCCGGTTGACCAAACATAATCGCCGTGACCACCAATCAGGTGGGGTCGTGAATCGCGGTTGGCCTGGGCATGGATAAACAGCACCGCTTCGCCCGCTTTTGCTGTGAGTGCATTGTCACCTGTCAAAGCGCCAACTGCACCATTGAAGACAATGTGGCTTGGGGTCAGTGTTGCAGCAACTTCGAGGTAGTCAGAAAAGTCTTCAGCAGCCACATCATACTTGATGTATTCACCTTCAGCATCCCTGGGCAGGTAATAGTCCTGCTCACCCACAAAAAACGCCTTGTCGTAGGTGATCGGTTTTCCGTCCTTGTCTTTCAGGCCATCGCGCGGCAGCACCATGATAGCCCCGTTCATGCCATGAGTAACATGGTAGGGGGTCATCACCCCGCCGGGAGCGCAATGATAAACAAATACACCCGGTTTTGATGCCCGGAAACGCAAAACACATTCCTCTCCGGGAGAAATTAGTGTCAGGGCACCACCACCAAGCGCGCCGGTTGATGCGTGAAAATCTATATTGTGCTCCAGGACACTGCTTGCCGGATTGACAAGGGTCAATTCGATATAGTCATCCTGATGAACCACAATCATCGGACCCGGAACAGAACCGTTGTAGGTTAAAGCCCAAATTTCAGAGCCATCCTCATCAACAACCATTTTCTTTTCTTCGATGACAAACCGCACTTCGACGACCTTGGGGCCACCTTTTGCCACCTGGTCATGTTTCGGCAAAAAGGGTGGTGCGACCATTTCCTGTGTTATCCGCGGCAGTGCGGCAATTTCTTTGGCACTCAATGGCGCTGCCTGCGCCGTTCCGGCAATAACATCGGCAACGATCAATCCGGCTCCCACAGCTGCTGTGCTGGAAAGAAATGATCGCCGTGAAACCTTCGGGTGATTGGCAGTATTATTGTTCATGATATTCATCCTTCATCTAAAGTGATCGGAATTATCCTGGTTCGCGGCCGGAATTACCTGCCGTTTCTTATCGGCTATCAGCAATTCTCCGAACGGGGTTTGACAATGGTCAAGTTGAACTGGCTGAATGGGATTTTCTGTGGGGATGAATTGTCGCAGGTGCAAAAAAGCCCGATTGTTCCGCCAAATTTAATACTGTATCCAACACCACCGCCAACACCCAAACCCTGAGGGTCCATTGATGAAACACGACCAGGCCTACAAAAATCTACTGGAACATTTGCAAACCTCTATCGCACTTTCCCAGGTGTCAGGCCTTGTTTCGTGGGATCAGGAAACCATGATGCCCACCGAGGGTATAGAAGCACGAGCTGAACAATCCGCCGCCTTGGCGTCAATCATCCACGCGCGCAATTGCAATCCTCATCTTGCAGAATGGTGCGCGGCAATTGATGAGGCAGCACTTGATATTGTTGGTCGGGCCAATCTGCGAGAAGCCAAAAGAAGCCACGCCAATGCCCTTCGTGTATCGGAAAAACTGACTGCTGAAATTGCCCGCAGTGCCGCCATCGGACAAGGCATCTGGGCAGATGCACGCGCCAATGAGAATGTCGCTGAATTCCTGCCGACACTTACCCAAATGGTGAGCCTCAAGCGCCAAGAAGCGGCCTGTCTTGCCGGTGCGAATGATGCTCTTTACGATGCCCTGCTCGACCAATACGAGCCCGGCATGAATTCGACTGCACTTGCCGGCCTGCTCGAAAAACTGCGCCCCGGCCTCACTTCCTTGCGAGAAAAAATTGCCGGGTCCAAAAAAGACATAAAACCGCTATCCGGCACATTCAGCGATGAAGCACAAATGGAAATGGCGCACCGTTTGGCCGACGTTTTCAACTACCGTCTTGAATCCGGGCGCATCGATAAAGCCGTTCATCCATTCTCCTCCGGCTATCGCAGCGACAGCCGCATCACCACCAGGGTCAACCCGGACAATGTGTTTGACTGCATGTATTCAACCATCCACGAAGTTGGGCATGCCAATTATGAACAGGGCCGCGACCCTGCAATGGATCGCACTCCTGCAGGCGGTTATGCCTCCATGGGCATGCACGAAAGCCAGAGCCGCATGCTGGAAAACCAGATTGGCCGCAGCCGTCCTTTCATGGATTGGCTTTACCCGCAAATGCTCGACGTTTTCGGCGATATAGGTCTTGCTTCACCCGATGAACTTTTCGCGGTTGTCAACCAGGTTGAGCCTGGCTTCATCCGCACCGAAGCCGATGAAATACACTACAACCTCCATGTAATGATGCGTTTTGATCTCGAAAGAGCGCTCATCAGCGACGATTTGCAGGCAGATCAGCTTGAGGCCGCCTGGAACGATCGGTTTAAAGCTGATTTCGGACACAAAGTGGACAAGCCCTCCAACGGCGTTTTGCAGGATGTCCATTGGTCGTGCGGCCTGTTCGGTTATTTCCCAACCTACTCCCTCGGCAATATCTATGCAGGTGAACTGTTCGCCGCCATGAGCAACGATATTCAAGATCGGGATGACAAAATTTCACGGGGAGAATTGGACGATCTGTCAAATTGGTTGCAAAGCAATATCCACAAACAGGGAAACCTCTATTCAGCGCCGGAACTGATGGAGACAGTCATCGGCAAAAAACCCGATGAGCAGGCGCTGGTCACCTATCTGGAACACAAATTTTCGGGATTGTACGGTCTGTGATTAGTTGAACCTGTCGGTCCGAACAAGGTTCATTTAACAAAGCATATATACCCGGCATACATATAAAACACAGCTGGATACTGCCAGATTAAAATCTGTGGAATTGA
>QIIJ01000438.1 GCA_003232595.1 Aurantimonadaceae bacterium
GCTATGAAAAACACCAGTTTGTAGAATTATTGTTCGGCCCTCCAAAGCGGGATTCTGCGTTAATACTTCCTAAACCATACCCCCTTTATTGTTCCAGTTTAACGAACACGTGGCAATGCCGCTCTGCTTTGCCGCAAGCGTTGGATGGGTAAATGAAAAAAATTATTGCTGGATTGGTGCTGCTTGGTTCTGTGACTCCTTTGACCGCCCAGGAAATTTCCGAACGGATGGGGGATGCTGCCGGAGATTGGACCGGGTTTTACATTGGCGCGGGTCTGGGCTACGGTTTGTTGACGGACCGGGTTGGTGGCGTTGAGGATCGAGGTGATGATATCATCTACAGCGGTTTCATCGGTTATAATTATCAGCTGAACGAAAATTTTGTCATCGGCATCGAGGCCGACTACACAAAATATGATATTGCATTTGAAAAAACACCGGCGATCAGCGCGGCTGAAGGCGGGTCGGTACGTGCCCGCGTCGGATACGCAATGGATGATCTGTTGTTTTTTGCAAGCGCTGGCGTTGCCTATGCAACGACCAACGTCAACCTTGAAGACTTTGGCGGTGTTGCCGGAGTTGGTGTCGAATACAAAATTACGGAAAATGTGGTTTTTGGTATAGAATATACCCATACCCGGTTTCGGGATTTCGATAATTCCACCATTGATGCAAATCTTGATGTCGTGCGCGCCAGATTGTCTTTCAAGTTCCCCTGATTGCCTGTAATTCGACCCCAATTTGTTCAGCCGATACCCATTGTGCCAATGCTCGCACAAATATCCGTGCTTTGATAACAGGAAGTTAAGAGATTGCGTGGTATTTTCCCGATATAACAAACAATCGGGCTGTATCATGGGCACAAATCTTACGTCACTACCAATCCATCTGGACAAGATCGTCAACTGGTTTTTGCCAAAGACGATTGAGGTAAATACCGACCGGGCGAAAAATGTCCGCATGTTTTTGCTTTCCCATCTGCTTGGTCCGCTGCTGGGCCATCCGATTACCCTGTTTTTGCTGCTGAATGATCCACAGCCGTGGCCACATGTGTGGATTCTGGGTGCATCACTGACAATGTTCTGGGTATTCCCGTTTGCCGTCAAATTTTTCGGCAGATATTATGAAACCCTTGCGTTTATTTCGATCCAGAACCTGACATTTGCAATATTGTGGGGTGCCTACAACTATGGTGGTGTAAGTTCGCCATTCCTGATCTGGCTTGTAACAGTCCCGCTGCTGGCGTTTTTCTATCTTGGTTCATCATGGATTGCCAGGATTGCTGTGCCAATCAGCATGGTGGTCAGCACTGGATTGTTTTATCTGGCCTATATCAGCGACAAGTCATTCCCGGTCAATATTCCGTTGTCATCCATGGTGGAAGCAGGGCTGGTCTCGGCAATTTCAGCCTGCGGTTACGTGTTCATGATGGCAATCTACTATACCAATATTGTCGATTCACAATCTGAGTTGCTTAAGGAAAAGGATCGGCACGATCAGACCATGCAGGAACTCATTGGTGCAAAAGAAGATGCCGAGGCAGCCAACGGAGCCAAATCTGATTTCCTCGCCAAAATGAGTCATGAATTGAGAACTCCTCTTAATGCAGTGATCGGATACAGTGAAATCCTGCTGGAAGATGCTGAACTGGAAAGTCGCGGTGAGGATATTGCCGATCTGCAGAAAATCAGCGCAGCCGGAAAACACTTGCTTGCAATGGTCAATGACGTACTTGACATCTCTAAAATCGAAGCAGGCAAAATGGAACTGTTTATTGAAGAAATAGATCTTGTCGGCTTTCTCCATGATGTAGAGTTCACGGCACGCCCGATGATTATTCAAAATTCCAATAAACTGTTTGTTCATCGCAATGAGGACCTGGGAGTAATCGAGGCTGATGCAACCAAACTCCGGCAAACGATACTCAACTTGTTGAGCAACGCTGCCAAGTTCACCCAGAACGGCCGAATTGATCTCAAAATTGAGCGTGAAAACAGGGGCAATGAGGAATTTGTGAACATTTCAATTTCTGATACCGGCGTTGGCATCAGCGATGAACACAAGGGGCTGTTGTTTAACAATTTTAAGCAGGCGCATCCCTCGATTTCTGCCAAATTTGGCGGCACCGGCCTTGGACTGTCTGTCAGCCTGAAACTTTGCCAGTTGATGGGCGGTAATATTTCAGTCGAAAGCAAGGTCGACAAAGGATCATGTTTCACAATCAGCCTGCCAGCTAAAGCTGCAAGCGGACTGGGTGAAATCGGAATATCAGAGGAATTGCAGGGCGCACAAGTTACAAGCCAGGAAAGCGAACCTGCAACCGCCAGAAAAGAACACTCGCAACAGCAGGAAACCAAAGATCAAACGACCATTGTTGTAATTGATGATGACAAGGCTGTTCTTGAATTGGTTGAGAGGCAGCTTTCCAAAGAGGGCTACAATGTTGTCACCACGGATTCTGCCCAAACCGGTCTGCAACTGACAAGAAAGCTGATTCCTGATCTTGTGTTGCTGGATATTCAGATGCCTGAAACCGACGGCTGGGAAGTACTGCACGCCCTGCAATCGGACAAGGTTACTGCAAAATGTCCTGTTGCGATCCTCAGCGTAGTAGACGAGCGCCGCAAAGCACTTGAACTTGGCGCCATCGATCTGATCGACAAGCCGTTCAACATTGAAAAACTCAACCGGGTAATACAACGGCTGAATAGAAACCGCGGTGATGATCAACTTGTCAGGAAAAGCGCCTGACCGCGAATTTTGACGGAATCAGAGGACTGAACTTGTCATGACAATGATATTGATAGTGGAAGATAATCCAATCAACCGCGATGTTCTGGGTCGTCGCCTGGAAAGACGGAATTTTATTGTGCGATTTGCAGAAGATGGTGAATCAGGTGTTGCTCTGGCAAAGGAACTGGTGCCGGACATGATCCTGATGGATATAGGTCTGGGTGAGGGCATCGATGGATGGGAAACCACCCGCCAAATCAAGGCAATGCCTGAAACCAGCCACATTCCGGTAATTGCACTTACCGCAAGTGCATTTTCATCGGACCGGGAGACAAGTTTGAAAGCCGGATGCAGTGATTTTGACACCAAGCCTGTCGACCTTCCAAGGCTGCTGTCTAAAATGAACCTGTGGCTTCAACCATCAGCCGTGGCTTGACCATTGCAGAACACCATGGACTGAAACAACAAAATTTCAGACAATTATTGCATTGAATTATACTCCCGACGGGAATTTCTCAAGATTGAGGCAGACAAGCAGTCTCTCAGTCTTGGCATCCCCACACTGAAGGCGAGAGTTACGCGGCTATTATCCAAGACCAACAATGCCCTCTTGTGCTTATACGCTAACTTTGCCCGGTCTTGTCAGGCGGCCATAGCGTCGCGACATTCCATCAATATTTTGCGCAGATCAGCAATTGGCAGCGGTTTTTGCAACGCATAGGGAACATTTAGCCCCAGTGACCGGCCAAATTGCGCTGTGGAGCTCAGCACACTATTATCCTGGCCGCTGACCAGGATAATAGTTCCGGAATATGCGACGTCTTTCAACAACACAAAAAGGTTGCTTGCGTCAATATTTGGCATGCAAATATCAACAGCCAGGATGTCTGGCTTCAGAGTGTCGGCAAGCGCAATTACGCCACGCGAATCCGATGTCGCAAAAGCTTCATATCCACATCTTTCAGCGATGCGAACTACAAGCTCAGCTGATGCGACATCATCGTCGACTGCCATTAGTTTAGGCAAGTGCCCGCCCGCTTCTGTCATGATCAAAATCCACTAAGCAGCTTTAGTCGTCTGAACCGGCATCAGAGGCAGAGCTTCTTTGAAGTTCTGGAACTGGTATCCGGATGATTCCATTGATTGTATCATTTTTTCAATCAGGATATCAATGTCAGCGTGGCAATGATCAGCCATAACCTGAACGCGGAATCTGGCGCCGCCCTGGGGCACTGCTGGATATTCCACCAGATTTGCAATCGCACCGAGTTCATTCAGCCGCAGCGAGGCGATACGCGCCTGACCTTCAGCGCCGACTTTAACCGGCACGATGGGAGAGGGATCACCAAGCACTTCAAGTCCAGAGGCGCTCATTTTCTCACGCATATACAATATATTCGACATCAGACTTCTTCGGCGCTGGGCACCTTCATCTGATCCGATAATGTTAAATGCTTTCTTTACTATGGCAGACTGAATTGGCGACAAAGCGTTGGAAAATGTCTGGGTAGCGCTGTAATATTTCAGATATTCTTTTGCCGCCCTTGTTTTTGTCGCAACGAAACCGCCATTTGAAGCAAAAGACTTTGAGAAACTGCCAACGATGAGGTCAGCTTGATCAAGCATGCCCTGAAGTCCCAGATGGCCGAGCCCGTCTTCGCCAATACATCCAAGATCATGGGCCGCATCAACCAGCAATGTTGCACCATATTCATCACACGCAGCGCGAAGTGCGCCGATGTCTGGAGTATCGGAATGCATTGAAAAAAGGCTTTCTGTAACCACCAATATTGCATTTTGCGTATCGTTGGCGCGAATGCGGGCCAGACGTCGTGCAACTGATTTTACATTAAGGTGACCATGGAAATAGATGTTTTGGGTTGCGGCACGTGCACCCTCCTGGAGACAGGAATGGGCAAGTACGTCAAGAACCACATGGTCATCCTGACGAATAAGCCCCTGGACTGCCGCAAATCCGGCAGACCAACCAGTCGGATAAAGGGTGACCTCCATACCATCAAGGAAACTGGATATTGTTTCTTCAAGCTGAAGCGACAAGCGGGTATTACCCAGCAGAGCGCCGGATCCGGCACTGTGAACGCCGAATTCTTCAAGAGCCTGCTTTGCGAC
>QIIJ01000288.1 GCA_003232595.1 Aurantimonadaceae bacterium
ATACCCGAAACCTTCGTGGTAGGGCCGGATGCAACTATATTATACAAACAAGTTGGGCTGATAACCCCGAAAACAATAGCTAAAATCAAGGAGCTGGCAGAAGCCGCTCGCTTGAATAAACTTGCTGGTGGCGGTTAGGTAACATCGGGCAGATCAGTGTCGGAAATGCCTGTGGCCGGTAAAAACCATGGCAATTCCCGCCTCATCAGCTGCTGCAATAACCTGCTCATCACGCATTGATCCACCTGGTTGAATTACAGCTGTTGCACCTGCTTCAATGGCCGCCTGCAATCCATCAGCAAACGGAAAAAACGCATCAGAGGCCACAACGGACCCAACAGTCAATGGTGCATCCTGTTCGGCAATTCCAGCAGCATCAACAGATTTTCGCGCGGCGATACGAGATGAATCCACCCGGCTCATTTGACCCGCTCCGATGCCAACTGTGGCACCATCACGCACATAGACAATTGCATTGGATTTGACATATTTTGCCACCTTGAAGGCAATTTTCAAATCAGCCAGCTCCTTGTCAGTAGGTGTACGTCTGGTGACCATCTTAAGGTCCATATCATCGATCACAGCATTATCCCGGCTCTGTACCAGCAGGCCGCCTGATACGGTTCTTGCAGACAGCCCGGCCTCCCTTGGGTCGGGCATACCGTCTGTAATCAGCAGACGCAGGTTTTTCCTGGAACCAAGCATGGCACCGGCATCAATTTCAATTGCAGGGGCAATAATGACCTCGGTAAAAACCTTGATGATCTCGGTTGTAACATCAGCATTGAGCGGGCGGTTCACGGCGACAATCCCGCCATAGGCAGAAACAGGATCGCATGCCAAAGCGTTGAGATAGGCTTCCTTCAGGGTCTCGCCAACTGCAACACCGCAGGGGTTGGCGTGTTTGACAATGACCACAGCCGCCATTTTGCCAGGATCAAATTCCGCCACCATTTCAAAGGCCGCATCGGTGTCATTGATGTTGTTGAAGGAAAGCTTCTTACCCTGCACCTGATGGGCTGTCGAAACACCGGGGCGAAGCTCGCCCGTTTTATAAAATGCAGCCTTTTGGTGGGGATTTTCACCGTACCGCATCACTTCTGCAAGCTCCCCGCCGATCGAACGCCACACCGGGGCTGCAATATCCAGTGATCCGGCAAACCAGTTTGAAATTACCGCATCATAGGCAGCTGTTCGCCCAAACGCCTGTTGGGCCAGCCTTTGTCGCAACTTATAGGGCAGCGATCCGTCATTGGCATCAAGCGCTTCTCCAATTTCGCTGTACTCATTTGGGCTTGTAGCAATCGTAACATAGGCGTGGTTTTTTGCAGAAGCTCTGATAAGGGTAGGGCCGCCAATGTCTATATTCTCAATTATTGTTGCATAATCAGCATCAGAAGCGATGGTGTTTTCAAAAGGGTAAAGGTTTGAAACAACCAGGTCGATGGGCTCGATATTATTCTGACGCATCGCCTCATTGTGTTCATCCTCTCCTCGTATGGCAAGAATTCCTCCATGAACGGCAGGATGAAGCGTTTTCACCCGGCCATCCAGTATTTCGGGGAAACCGGTAAGATCCGCGATATCGCGCACATCAAGGCCGGCACTCTGCAGTTCCTGAAAAGTTCCTCCCGTGGAAACAAGTTCAATATCATGTTTCGCCAGATGCCTGGCAAATTCAACCAGCCCGGTTTTATCAAATACCGAAATCAGCGCCCGCTGAACTTTGACCAGATCAGGGACCGGGGTTTTTCGGGAAATTACCGCCATTAACAGATCACTTTCTCAAGGTTATTGCTGTTGGCATGTCGCACATTATTGGGGATCTGCCCTGCGGATATCATGGACGGCAGCCAGATTGAAAGTATTCCGGGGTCGTCCCCAGGAAATCGAACAAAAACAAGCTGGAAGCATTCTATTTGTCAATATTGCGGGCAAGGACATCAAGAAGTTCCTGATCCGAATGATTGCTGTCTGCCTGTTCTTTTTGGCTTTTGCCGTGCCCGGCTGGCTGACATTGCTCGAATACCCATCGTATTTCAATTGCCTGTACTACGGATGCAGACAAGACAATCTGGCATGTTTTTTTCATGGCCCCTGCAAAATCGATACTGTCCTCCAAATGCATTCCGGCATCAACACAGGTGAACTTCCAGGCTTCGCCATCCCTTGCGGTCAACAAAACACTGATACCATTGTTGATGATACGGGCATCAATATCGGGGTGAATATGAAATCGAATGACAACAGAGCTGGCTCCTGTCCTTTCAATCTGGTTTTGCCCTGAAAACCTGTCAGACCCGTTGATGGTTGCTCCGCCATTGGCGAGATATAGTGTTCGCTGATGCACGAGACCAAATTGGCGGACATACCCATCATGCGATGCGGTTATCCACTCACCGTCGATATTCTTCTTNNNCGTTTGCTGGTTACGATTTCAATGCCGGAAAGGGGCTCAGCCACGCTGGCATTGTCCGCCCCGGTCGATTGCTGAATTCTGCAGGAGGATGTGTCATTCAGGGTTGCGGTAGAATGGGCAGCCGTAGAACGCGCATAAATGCGCAAGCGGGAATCGAGTGTAGCCGATGTTCCGCAGTTAATAATAAATCGGCTGGATTTGGACGACATTTCAAATGAAAGACACCCGGCATGGGCATTCCGTGACAGGGCCTGCGAACGGGGGTAGCCCGCATCAACCAGAATTGTTGTGCCGCCATTCTGGAACCGTTGGTACCCCGAAGGGCTTGCATTATCCGGCGGCTGACCCGCGCCGCGCCCCGCCTGCAGGACTGTCTCGAGCAACGCCTTACTCAACACTCCCCCACCGTTGAACTGGCCCAGCGTACCGTCGCGGTGACGAAAAAACCGCAGCATTGGCAATACCCGGTCAAAAATATTTACCAGACCCGGCGGCGGCTGAACCGCGAGATGTATATAAGTTTGATAAAGCGGTAAAAGGTAGAGCATTGCTTTCAGGCAATTATCGGGATTGCGAGAGACATGCATGCCGTCTGCGAGAAACTGACGGTCAATTTCCTGGCCAAGAGCTTCGGCTGCAAGCCTCTGATGTTTTTGTCGGGACGAGAGGTTTTGTCCACCAAGACACAGTGATGCAAATGCAAATGCAATTCTTGCATTAAGAAGAGGCATATCTTCCGGCAATGACCGGGCGGCATGTTCCAGCCAGGCAGTCTGGTCAGCAAGGCTTGAGAGAAAATTCCGATAAAACTCCCGATCATTTTCTCCAATAAATGCCGGTGAATTGGTCAGCCAGGAAATTATCCGGATTGCAGTGATTTCCGGCAGCCAGGCAACGCCCTTTCGCTCTCTGCCAAACGTGGTAATCCAGTCCCTGATCAGCATTCGTGCATTGGTTTTCGACAACGGAGTGTCGGCCATGGCCAGATGGTTCAGCCAGGTAAACCCGTGAAGTTCACCCAACCAGGCAGGAGAGGGTGGAATTGCGTCAAATGGGGAAAGGGCATTGTCACCAGGCAATTGACCATAAAACTCAAAGCGGCCGGCATAGATATCGCGCGCTTTTTCCGCATCGCCGATACGCAGGCGGATAGGAAAAGCAATCAACTCATCCACATTTGGCAGGGTCGACCGCCATCGGATGATCGAGCCGGAAATCGCCTGGCCAATGGTATAGTGCCAAGCCGGCTTTTCGTGTTCTGATTGCTGGCTACCCGGTGATGACAAGTTTAAACTCCCGCCAAATCTGAATGGAATTCGAATCGGATTATATTATTGATTTAATCTTCTGTATCGCAGAAGTGCTCTAAATACGGCGAAATCTTGCGGCAAAAAAACCGTCCATGCCGGCAAGCTGAACATCATCATGTGGCAAATAGCAGGGAAGGGTTCGTAAGGTGCTTTGACCGGTTATTGCATTTTCGACACCTGCAACTTCTGACATTTCAATTGGCACAGGTTCAATATCATTCCGGCTGACAAGCATTTTGGCATAGAGGTCTTCTCCCTCCTGCCGGTCCAGTGAGCAATTGGAAAATACAACTAAACCGCCGGGTCTGGTCAGATCAATTGCCCTGTTCCACAACTGAAACTGAAATTCTGCAAGACCCGGAATATCCGTTTCGGATTTAGTCCACATGATATCCGGGTGCCTTCGAATGGTCCCGGTTGAAGAACACGGTGCATCAAGGAGAACAGCGTCAAAAGTCCTGCCCGCCTGCCACTCCAATAAATCCGCTGCAATACAATTAGCTTCAAGATTTAACCGCTCAAGATTGCTTTTTTGTCGTTCAAGACGTGATTCTGAGATGTCTACAGCCGTTACTATTGCACCAGCATGGGAAAGCTGCAGCGTTTTACCGCCCGGCGCAGCGCACAGATCAGCAACTTGCTTGCCCCGAATATCGCCAAACAGTTTTGCTGGAATGCAGGCGGCCGCGTCCTGCACCCACCATTGGCCTTCATTAAATCCCGCCATGGCGGGAACCGGGCCGTGTGGTTTCACCCGTACAGTCCCGGTCGGCAACACAATTCCACCAAGCCTTCTGGCCCATTCTTCCGGGTCACTCTTGACTGTTATATCCAGGGCAGCTTCAGAAAGTAACATTTCACCAATCGCCAGGGCGCGTTTCTTGCCGTAGGATTTTTTAACCCGTTTGAACATCCAATCAGGCATGCACAGCCGACCCGCGACCTGATCTGCCAGTATTTCTGCTTTTTCTCGTGACAATCTCCTGAGAACCGCATTGGCGAGGCTGGCAAATCGCGCAGTCCTTCGGTCCTCTGATATGGCTGTTACTGCAAGATTGACCGCTGCACTGTCCGGAATATCAAGAAACATGATTTGACCCGCCGAAACCGACAGGGAATAGGTAAGGTGATGAGCCTTTTTGGGTGTCTTGCGGTCGAGCAGTCGTTTGAAGGCGTCGTCAATCTGACCCTTGTGGCGAAGGCATACCATCAATATTGCACGGATAAGGGCACGGTCCTTGGCAATCAAAGCCTTGTAGGCGTAATAGCCACTGTCAGAATCAGTCAGCCTATCAAGGTTTTTTTTATCTTCGACGACCATGGCAAGCATTTTTGCAGCCACTTTGCGCGCCGCAAGACCAATTCGATCCCTGCCCTGCAATTGCGTGATTTTGGAAGGTTTCAATTGTGCACTTTCGTGAAGGATAACTTCACCGGGTCAGGCCCGGGGGTGTGAACTGGCATAAACATCGAGAAGATGATCTGAATCCACAGCTGTGTAAACCTGGGTTGTCGAAAGACTTGCATGCCCCAGCAATTCCTGAATTGTGCGAAGGTCACCACCACCTTTCAAAAGATGTGTGGCAAACGAATGACGCAATGCGTGAGGGGTGGCGCTATCCGGAAGATTTAGAGCTCCACGCAGCTTTCGCACCGCCCGTTGCAGGACGGCCGGTTGCAGTGTTCCACCCTTTTTGCCTCGAAACATTGGCAGCTTGCTATCAAGGTAATGGGGACAAAGTTTAAGATAAAATTCAATCGCCCGGCAGATCACCGGCAGCAAAGGCACAATTCTGGTTTTGCCTCCCTTGCCCTTAACACGGATTGATGAAGTTTGATTGCCCGGAAAATCTTCCGGTACCAGAGACAGGGCTTCGGATATTCTAAGCCCGCACCCATAAAGAAGTGATAGAATTGCCGCATCGCGCGCCGCAATCCATTCCGTTTCATCCTGTTGCTCACCTGGTCTCGTCATTTTGACCGCCTGAATTGCATCAATCGGTCTTGGAAGAGTTTTCGGCTGGCGAGGTGAAAGGACTGCGGATATGCCGGCACTTGAAGCATGGCCGCCTTTTTCCAGAAACCGAACAAATGAGCGAATGCCTGCAAGGCCGCGCCCGATTGTACGGGCACCGGCACCACCCTTCCGCCGGGTTGCAAGGAACCCCCGAAGATCGGCTGGTTTCAAATGGGCAAAATGCGCAATCGACGGCGGTTCTGCCAGATAGTCCGTCAGGAACAACAGGAACTGACGCAGGTCGCGTTCATAGGCTTCAAGTGTTTTTTTAGCCAGCCGTCTTTCACTGCCGAGAAAATCAAGCCAGTTCAGGCGTTCGGCCAAAAGATCCGGCTTTGCAAAGACCAGTATTCTCTCTTGTGATTTTAAAACTGCCACCTGTAACAAACTCCGTTTGGTGAAATCTGGCACAAATTGGTTAGCGATTCCTAACCTCAATGGAAGCAAATTCAGCCAATAGTTGCCAATATTATCTGGGGCAAAGGACGGCCAACCGCCCCTTTTAACCGCCCCTTGACCTAGTGCTCGCTGGTGCAAAGTTCATGGTTCGCCAGGGCCTGGATCACATAGCAGTTCTCAATCGTATTACCATCGCAGCTGGAAACAATACGTTTTAATTCCTTTTCCAGTT
Source organism: Aurantimonadaceae bacterium (assembly GCA_003232595.1). Taxonomy (GTDB): domain Bacteria; phylum Pseudomonadota; class Alphaproteobacteria; order Rhizobiales; family Rhizobiaceae; genus SZUA-100. The sequence goes on from QIIJ01000288.1 coordinate 6,378, forward strand.
TTTTCAGCTGCTTAATCTTCTTTTGGACAGACCCCAGATGCTGGGCAGCAATCTCATCGGCAAAAGCGCATGGCTCATTGGGCCTATCACTCAATTCGATAAGTTCGCGAATTGCATCGATGGTCAGGCCAAGATCACGCGCATGTTTGATAAAGGACAAGCGCTGCAGTTCACTTTGGGAATACCGTCGCTGATTGCCCTCAGAACGCTCCGGCGCAGAAATCAATCCCATTTGCTCGTAATATCGAATTGTCGGCACCTTGACGCTGGTACGACGTGACATTTCTCCAATTGATATCATAATTACCTCATAAACCTCTAGTCTCTGGAGCATTTACAAGAAAATCATGTGCGCATCAAGGAATAATAAGTCGTAACCCTGCTTCATTGCGGAAATACTGCTAATGCTGCAAACAAAAATCCTCTATCAGTCGATCTTTCGCCACAGCATCCTCTGCAAGTAAATGAACATAAATTCGGACTGTTGCCCGGCAGGATACATCGTTGAGAAAATTGACCATCCTGACATAATCTCCAACCCACAGGTTTTCTGTATCCTCTCCTTCAACCACAGCAAAAACCGCATCATGATAGAGCGAAATCTGCCGAGTACTGATTGCGGAAAACACATAACGTTGCTGCGAATGTCCAATCAGGTAAACAAAACGGCCAATACCCGCAGCGCTGGCGATTGAGGGAATAATTGTTGGTTCTGCAGGCGAGGGCTCCTGGACGAAACAACGTGGAGTTACAATACCTGCATAGGAGAGGTCTGTATTCGGCCCGCCAAATGTTCCGCTGGCAAGCGAGCTGCTTGTAAATGGGCCAAATCTGGTTGGCATTAATGTTGCTTCTGATAACATGACGTCCTCCGGTTGGAGAACATAGTTAGAACA
>QIIJ01000178.1 GCA_003232595.1 Aurantimonadaceae bacterium
AGGTTTCCTTAGGATCGCCCGAAACGGCACAAATATGCTTCGAACATGAAGTGGCCGCTTGAGCGCAACTACAGGATTGCAAACATGAAAAGTTTGGGTGAAGTTACCGGACTGTTTGTCGGCAAAGTCGAAGAGCGTTGGCCTGGCAAGCTGCCCAGCGCAATTGCCAAGCACGCCGTTTCTGGACCTTTGAAACTTAATATGACTGGATTTGAGGAGGACAGCCAAGCTGACCTTGCCGTTCATGGCGGAGCAGAAAAAGCCCTGCACCACTATGCGGCAGAGCACTATGAATTTTGGAAACTGGAATTTCCGGAATTATCTGCGCGTTTTAAGCCCGGAGGTTTTGGTGAAAACATTTCCACCACAGGACTTACAGAACATGACTTTTGCATTGGCGATATTATCAAGCTTGGAAACTCAACAGTGCAAATCAGTCAAGGCCGCCAGCCCTGTTGGAAACTCAATGCACATACCGGCAATGACAAAATGGCTTACCGGTTCCAAAAGACCGGCCGCACCGGTTGGTATTACCGCGTGCTTGAACCAGGAACCGTGGAGTTGGGCGATCAAATAATTCTGATGGAAAGGCCCAATGAAATATGGACACTTAGCAAGCTTATTACCGCAAGGTTTAACCGTGCCATTAGCCCGGAAGATGCAAGCGCCCTTGCAGAATTGCCTCAACTCGCACAGGGTTGGCGGGATGTGTTTGAGAAGAAAACAGACCGTTCATATAAAGAAGACACATCCGCCCGGCTGGGTCACTCTATCCGTTAATCTTGAAGGAGAAATTGGTTAAAAATTGTGGCCAGCGCCTTGCGCAAGCGTGGCTTAAGCAGGTTTAAGGCTGGCCATTAAGTGATGAAATTTTTCACCCTGCACTGCCACATGATCACGCAGCGTAATCGCAGCTTCTTCCGGGTTGGCATCAACAAGGGCCTGCACAATTGCTTTATGCTCCGCCATAGATTGTTTCATGCGGCCACGAAAATGCAGTTGTATACGACGAAACGGTTTTAAGCGCTTGTGTAATCGCAAGGCCTCCTGCTCTAAAAACTGATTACCAGATTGTTTGTAGATCAGATGATGAAAACGCTCATTTTCTCGATAATATGCGTCTGCATCGCTATTTTCGACCGCCTTTTGACACTCTGCATTTGCTTCCTGAAGCGCTTTAAGTGCTGTCTCGGAAATGCGTTTTGCCGCAAGTCTGCCGCAAACCGCCTCCATTTCAGCCATAACTTCAAACATTTCCAACAATTCCACCGGCCCGGGCTGGCGAACAAATACGCCACGCCGAGGCAGCTGCTTAACAAGGCCTGACAGTGAAAGTTTTTGAAAAGCCTCACGAACCGGGGTGCGAGAGACACCAAACCGACTGGCCAGTTTGTTTTCGTCCAGCCGGTCCCCATCAACAAACTCACCAGAAAAAATGAGTTGCTCCAGCTCATCAGCAATCGCATCTGCGCGTCTAATATCCATATACCTTGCTACCTCGTCCGGAACTTAAGTGCAATATGGCAGTTATTGTACACAATTTAAGTGCAATATAGCAGTTGTTGTATACAATACGGTTGACATAGAATGCAAATTGTTAATTATAGTCGGCGTCGCCGCCATAATTGGCAGGGCAATAAAAAATTTGGAGGAAATTATGAAGAACAAATTCTGGTCCACGGCTGCCGCTGTGGCGCTTATGGTTGCTGCATCTGGCGCCTCTGCTCAGGAAGTGCTTCGCTTATCACATCAATGGTCAACCGCTGATATTCGTAATCAGGTTGCTCAAATCATAGCCGATGAAGTTGCTGCGGCTGATGTTGATCTGGAGGTTAAAATCTTTGGGTCAAAATCGCTTTTTGCTCCACGCGAGCAATATACGCCGTTAAGTCGCGGGCAGTTAGACATGTCGGTTTTGCCCCTGTCCTACGCAGGCGGACAAAGGCCTGCATATAATTTGACTTTGATGCCAGGTCTGGTGAAAAACCTCGACCATGCTGCACGCTTGAGTAATTCACCGTTTATGGAAGCGGTTGAAGAAATCATGGCTGAAGATGACGTGATGGTATTGGTTCATGGTTATCTGGCGGGTGGATTTGCCGGCAAAGATCGCTGCATCACCAAACCTGAAGATGTTGTTGGATTACAGACCAGAGCTGCTGGCAAATCATTTGAGCAAATGCTGGCCGGTGCCGGGGCCTCAATAACTTCCATGGCATCCTCGGAAATTTATAACGCAATGCAAACCGGGGTTCTGGATGCGGCTAACACCTCATCATCGTCGTTTGTATCTTTTCGGATTTATGAGCAAGTATCATGTTACACACCCGCCGGAGACGTGGCGCTGTGGTTCATGTATCAGCCAGTATTGATGAACAAATCCCGTTTTGATGGATTGAGTTCAGAACAACAGGCTGCCCTTTTGGCAGCAGCTGAAATAGCTGAGGCTTATTATCTGGAAGAAGCCAAAAAACAAGACGAAGAGTCAGTTAGGGTCTTCCGTGAAGCCGGTGTTGAGATAGCCGAGATGACACCTGAAGATTTTGAGGCTTGGCGAGCTATCGCACAGACAACCTCATATGCGCAGTTTGTTGAAGACACCCCGAACGGTCAGGCTCTGCTTGATATGGCGCTTGCGGTCGAATAAATTCAATCGGGGCGGCAGTTGACGCCGCCCCAATACTTATATTTTTTTTGAGAATGGACCAATGATGGCGGGGCAAAGTTCTGCAGCTCGATCACGCACGGGTGGCAATCGGTTTCTTAAATTTGTAGCAGCATTATCAACATTGGCCGGATGGTCTGCTGCTGCCATGATCATCACCGCAGTAGCTGTTACCTGCCAGATGATTTTTGTGCGCTTCGTTCTAAACCAATCCACCATTTGGCAGACTGAAATGGTGATTTATCTGGTGATCTCGGCGACCCTTGTCGGATTGCCCTATGTTCAGCACCTTCGCGGGCATGTAAATGTTGACCTGATACCGTTAATGCTTGCCAAACGAGCCAGATTTACCCTTGCAATTATCACATTGAGTGTGTCTGCGGTGATGGTGGCAGTGATGTTCTGGTATGGCTTTGAATTCTGGTTGCTAACCTGGGATCGGGGCTGGCGCTCAGATACAATTTGGGGCGTCAGGCTGTGGATTCCATATCTTTCACTCCCTGTCGGATTTGCCCTGTTTTTTTTGCAACTGGTTGCAGACCTTGTGGCGGTTATTTTGAAAATTGAAACGCCCTTTGGGTTGGAAGAAGTATAATGGATCCCCTTTTACTTGGTGCACTTGTTGCTTTTTTTACGATTTTTGTTTTGTTTTCCGGCGTGTCCGTTGCGATGGGCCTGCTGATTGTCTCGGCCGGGTTTCTGATAATTTTCGATGGAATGCGATCACTTGAACTAATGCCGGAAATCCTGTTTGGCAAACTTGATAATTTTGCCCTGTTGGCGATCCCGATGTTTATCATCATGGGCGCCTCCATTTCCTCAACTCGAGCCGGGGCTGATCTTTATGAGGCGCTGGAGCGCTGGCTCACCAAGGTGCCCGGTGGTCTGGTGATTTCAAATCTTGGGGCCTGCGCACTATTTTCTGCCATGTCCGGGTCCAGCCCGGCAACCTGCGCCGCCATCGGAAAAATGGGCATTCCTGAAATGCGCAAGCGCGGTTATCCCGATTCAGTTGCCGCCGGATCAATCGCCGCCGGTGGTACTTTGGGCATTCTTATCCCGCCATCGGTGACCATGATTGTTTATGGCATAGCCACAGAAACCTCGATCGGTCGGCTTTTCCTGGCCGGAGTTTTTCCCGGCCTGCTGCTGGTCGGATTATTTATGGCATGGTCACTTTATTCAACTGCCCGTTCCGGCAATACATCCCTGCTAAATTCTGTAAGCTATACTTGGCGTCAAAAATTCGAAATATTGCCACGGGTATTGCCGTTTTTGCTAATTATCGTGGGGGTTCTTTATGCCATGTATGGCGGCATTGCCACGCCATCTGAAACGGCGGCGGTTGGCGCACTTTTAACACTGCTGATAGCGGTGATTATTTATAAACTCTGGAACCCGCGCGACCTGTGGGTTGTGTTGCGCGACAGCACCAAAGAAAGCGTGATGATATTGTTTATTATCGCTGCGGCCGGGGTGTTTTCCTACATGCTCTCAAGCCTGTTTATCACCCAGTCAATTGCCGAATGGATTGGCACACTGGATGTGAACCGCTGGGTGCTGATGGGGGCAATCAACATGTTTCTTTTAATCGCCGGGTTCTTTTTGCCCCCGGTTGCAGTGATTTTGATGGCGGCCCCCATTCTGCTGCCAATCATCACAACAGCCGGATTTGACCCCATTTGGTTTGCGGTGATTTTGACCATCAATATGGAGATTGGTTTGATCTCTCCGCCGGTCGGATTAAACTTATATGTCATTAATGCAATTGCGCCTGACATCTCCTTGAAAACCATCCTTCTAGGATCGCTGCCCTATGTGGGATGCATGGTGTTGGCGATAATTCTGATCAGCATATTTCCAGGTATTGCCACATGGCTGCCCGAAACGGTGATGGGAGTGGCCATATGAGCCTGCTGGCTGATCTCCTGGCAACAGTATTTGAGCGAGCAACAAAATCCAAACCAGCACAAAACTGGGACGAGCGCCCAATTCGTGAACTGGTTGCAGAATTAATCGGCAATAGTGGTGAAGTCCGCGGCATGGTTCTGGCCCGTCAGATCCTGGATCGTTATGATGCAATGGATGATGATCAAAAACGCGATTTTTTTACGTTTTTGTCCTCTGACATGGATATAGATGCTCAAAAGGCCACATATCGGGCCTTTATGGATGCCACAGAACCGGGGCGGCAAGAGTTGGTGCGCCGACTTAATCAGGTTCCAGGTGCCACCGGAAATCTGGTCGCAATGCGCAGTGATCTTTTGAGATTTGTCAGGGATGATGCTTCTCTTGCGGCCATTGATCTGGATTTCCGGCATCTTTTTGCCTCATGGTTTAATCGCGGATTTCTTGTGCTTCGGCCCATAAACTGGGAAAGCCCGGCACATATTCTTGAAAAAATCATCGCTTATGAAGCAGTGCATGCAATTGATAGCTGGGAAGAATTGCGCAGGCGGTTACAGCCTTCGGACCGGCGATGTTTTGCTTTCTTTCACCCGACAATGGCCGATGAGCCGTTGATTTTTGTTGAGGTGGCACTAACCCGTGGCAAGTCTAGCTCAATCCAGCAAATCCTTGCTGATGATCGTGAAACCATTGATTTGGGCGAAGCGAATACGGCAGTGTTTTATTCTATTTCCAACTGTCAGGCCGGACTGGCCGGAATTTCCTTTGGCAATTCGCTTATTAAACAGGTGGTTCAGGATCTGTCGCACGAACTGCCGGAATTGAGTACATTTGTAACCTTGTCGCCTATTCCCGGGCTGGTGCAAAACCTGCAAGCCGAGGGCTGGGAAGACAGGCCCGAGCAAGACGCACTTGGCCAGCTGGCGGCACATTATCTGATCGATATCAAACGCAATGATGGCATGCCAAAAGACCCGGTCGCCCGCTTCCACCTTGGTAACGGCGCAATAGTGCATGCGGTTCACACTGATGCGGACTTATCCCCCAATGGGTTGTCGCAATCCTATGGAGCGATGGTCAACTATCTTTATGACCTGTCTGCAATCTCGCAAAATCATGAGGAATTTGGCGCCGGACAAATAGTTGCGGCTTCGCCGGAAGTTAAGGCACTGGCCCGACTGGGAGCTAACATTGTCAGCAAGGATCCGGGCTATGTCCAATCCGCTATTTGATGCATTATTTGGTCACCATGTGGGCCAGGCAACGCCATTTTTGCATTTGGCGGATGG